>JBOHAK010000271.1:0-31563 GCA_050697795.1 Gaiellaceae bacterium | reverse complement strand
GGCCTACCGGCTCGCCGACCCGGGCCAGCACGTCGACGGTCCTGAGCAGATCTTCTACCCCTTCGTCCCGTAGTGGCGAGACGAGTCAAGTCCAAACGACGCCAGCAGCTCGAGGCGATGGTTCTTGCCCCGCTCAACTGGCTCGACGAGCGGGATCCGAAGCTTCTTGGCGGCGTCCGCTACTTCCTCTTCCGCAAGGTTCCGCGCGAGTCGAACTGGTTCCACACGCTCGGCTCGGCGACACTGACCGCGTTCCTCGTCCAGCTCGTCACCGGCGTGATCCTGGCCATGTACTACAAGCCCTCGCCGAGCGAGGCGTACGACTCGATCCAGAACATCACGAACGAGCTCACGCTCGGCTGGCTCGTTCGTGGCATGCACCGCTGGGGCGCGAGCGTCTTCATCATCCTCCTCTTCCTGCACATGGGGCGGGTCTTCCTCTTCGGGGCCTACAAGTACCCCCGCGAGCTCAACTGGCTGGTCGGCGTGATCATCCTCACGCTCGCTCTCTTCGAGGGCCTGACCGGCTACCTTCTCCCGTGGGACCAGACGGCCTACTGGGCGACCGTCGTGGCGATCAACATCAACGCGAACGCGCCGATCGTGGGGCCGTTCCTGGGTGACTTCCTCCGTGGCGGGACCGAGATCGGCGAGAACACGCTGAGCATCTTCTACTCGTTCCACATGCTCGTGATCCCCGGCGGTCTGATCGGCCTGATCACCCTGCACCTCTATCTCGTCGTCCGCCTCGGCGTCACGCCTCCGCCCTGGACCCCGGCCGCCGCGGGCTACGAGGAGACCGACGGCAGGCCGCCCAGGGCAGGCCTCGTCGAGCCGAGGCCACGCGGCAACGGGGGCATGGGGCGCCCCGTGCGCGAGAAGGCGGAGACGTAATGGCCGACCACGACAAGCGGCGCCAGTTCGAGCTCTACAAGAAGGACGTCGAGCGCCGCGGGAAGCCATTCTTCCCGTTCGCGATGTTCCACGACACCGTCATGAGCCTCATCGTCGTGTCGGTGATTACCGGGCTCGCGTGCGTCTGGTACTTCACGACGAGCGAAGAGGCCGGCGACTCCGGCATTCTCGGCCCGCGCTACACGGAGGAAGCCGACCCAGGGACGACGGTGTTCATTCCCCGCCCGGACTGGTACTTCTTCTTCCTCTTCTACCTGCTGCGGATCTTCAAGTGGCCGGAGTCCGTCATCCTGGCGACGGTCGGGATCCCGACGATCCTGATCATCCTGCTACTGGCCCTACCGTTCATCGACCGGCGGAGCGAAAAACGCTTGTCGCGGCGGCCCGTCGCCGTCGTGGCGGCATGCCTCGTCATCGCCTCGATGGGCATCCTCACCTACAAGGGCGCGACGGCCGAGGAGGCCGGTTCCGTCGAGACCGAGGTCGTCGACGCGTGGGCCGCGCGCCAGAAGCTCAACGAACAGGCGAGAGCCGGGGCAGTCCTCTTTGCCCAATCGGGCTGCCTGAGTTGCCATACCTACCTCAACGCCGGCTCTTCCAACCTCGGGGCGCCCGACCTGACCGACGAGGGCACGAAGGGCCGTGGCATCGACTGGCAGATCGCCCATCTGAAGTGCCCCTCCTGCGAGACACCCGGCTCGCCGATGCCGGCCTTCGAGAACTTCACGGACGAGCAGTATCAGCAGCTCGCGCAGTTCCTTGAGCAGTCCAAGGGCCCCCAAGACTGATGAACGTGTTTCTGGGGATAACGGGCGCCTCCGGCGCTCCTTATGCGGCACGCCTCCTCTCCTCCCTCACGGCGTCGGGCTGTGAGGTCGGAATCTGCATCTCGAGCGCCGGCTACGAGATCCTCGCGACGGAGCTCTACGAAGACGCCGACCTGCCCCGCGACGAGGTTCGGCGCCGGTTTCTCGAGGGTCAGGAAGGTGTCACGGTGTACGAGCCGGATGACTGGCGCGCGCCGTACGCGAGCGGCTCGGCGAAGGTGGATGCCTACGTCGTCTGCCCCTGCTCGATGGGCACGGCAGGGACGATCGCCGCCGGGACGATGTCGAATTTGATCCACCGCGCCGCGTCCGTGGCGATCAAGGAGGGCCGCAGGCTCGTCCTCGTCCCGCGCGAGACGCCGCTCTCCTCGATTCATCTGCAGACGCTGCTGAAGCTGCGACAGGCGGGCGCCGTGATCCTTTTCGCGGCGCCGGGCTTCTACCACGCGCCCGAATCGATTGACGATCTGGTCAACTTCGTCGTGGCGCGATGCCTCGACCAGCTCGGGATCGAGAACAAGCTCGCGAAGCGTTGGGGGCAAGCGACGTGACCTCGGGCACCCTGCCGCCAGAGGCCGTCCGGACGATGTTCGACCGGATTGCACCCGTCTACGACGTGATGAACAGGACGATGACCGCCGGGCTCGACGTGCGCTGGCGGCGGCTCGCGGCAGAGGCCGTGGTTCGGCCAGGGGACCGGGTTCTCGACGCTTGCTGCGGCACCGGCGATCTCGCGGTCGCGGCCGAGCGGGCCGGAGGTCACGTCACCGGCGTCGACTTCTCTGAAGAAATGCTGTCGCGCGCGCGTGGGAAGTCCGTCACCGTCGAGTGGATCCAGGGAGACGCCATGGCCCTGCCATTCGAGGACGGTTCGTTCGACGTCGTGACGGTGGGCTTCGGCGTTCGGAACCTGGAGGATCTGGAGGCGGGCCTGCGGGAGCTCGCGCGTGTGCTCGTGCCCGGAGGACGGCTTGGGTGCCTCGAGATCACGCGGCCCCAGGGCGCGCTTCGTCCCTTCTTCCGGGCATGGTTCGACGGGCTCGTGCCGCTCGCTGGGAAGGTTCTACCGGGCGGGGCGGCCTACTCGTACCTTCCCGCGAGCGTGCGCAGGTTTCCCGGGCCGGCCGACCTCGCCGGGGCGATGGAGCGCTCAGGCTTCGCAGGCGTCGGCTGGCGGCTCTTCGGCGGCGGTATCGTCGCGTTACACGTGGGGGCGAAGGCGTGAACGCTCTTGCCGCGATCCGAGAGAGTCCCGGTCTCGACTCGTACCTCGACCTGCTCGAGGAGCGGCTCGAGGCGGCGGTCAGCGCCTACCCGGGCCTCGTTGCCGTGGCCGGGGCGGAGACTCTCGCCGCAGGCGGCAAGCGGTTGCGACCCCTGCTCGTGTTCCTTTCGACGCCGCCCGAACGCAGAGGCACCGAGCGAGCTGTCGCCGGCGGTGTTGCCGTCGAGCTCGTGCACATGGCAACTCTCGTCCACGACGACCTGCTCGACGGCGCCGATCTTCGCCGCGGGCGCGCAACGGTGTGGGCTGCCCACGGCAAGGACGCCGCCGAGGCGACCGGCGACTACCTCTTTGCCCGCGCCTTTGCCCAGCTGGCCGCGGCCGGCGATCCACGGGCAGTGGGCGCCCTCGCGGACGCCTGCCTCGCCCTGGCCCGGGGCGAGGCGCTGCAGCGGCGACAGGCTTTCCGGCCGGAGACGACCGTCGAGGACTACCTGCTCCGCTGCTCGCTCAAGACCGGGAAGCTGTTCGAGGCCGCGTGCCTGCTCGGCGGGCGCGACGGAGGTCTGGGCGCGTTCGGCCTGGCGCTCGGCGTCGCCTTCCAGATCGCCGACGACATCCTCGACTGCACCGGCGACTTCGACACGACCGGGAAGGCGCCCGGCGTCGACCTGCGCGACGGGACGCCGACGCTACCGCTCATCCTCGCCGCGCGGCAGGATCCAGACGTCTGGCACGCGCTCGCGGGCTCGGACGTGCCGGACGCGCTCGAGCGGGTCGCGTCCACGGACGCCCTCGAGACCTCGCGCGGCTTCGCGCTCGAGCACGCCGCGCTGGCCCGGGCCGCCCTCGACGGCGCGCCCGACCACGCGTCGCTCGAGGCCCTCACCCACCTCGTCGTCGACCGGGAGGGCTGATGGCCGTCGTCGCCGAGCAGCGCGCGCTCGATCGGATCTGGGAGAAGGTGGAGGCCGACGAGCGGCTCGACTTCGAGGACGGCCTCACCCTGATGGAGTCGGACGATCTTCTCCAACTCGGGGAACTTGCCGACACGGCGCGACTGCGCCGCGGCGGGAGTCAGGACGTCTACTTCGTCCAGAACCTGTACCTGAACCAGACGAACGTCTGCCGCGTGAAGTGCAAGTTCTGCGCGTTCGCCGTCACCCGGAAGCAGCCGGACGCCTACACTCACACCCCCGGCGAGCTCGTCGAGGACGCGCTCCGGCAGCGCGAGCTCACCGCCTTCACCGAGATCCACATGGTCGGCGGCGAGAGCCCGCACGTCGACTTCGGCTACTACGTGGACATCGTCGCGAAGCTCCACGAGGCGATGCCCGACGTCCATCTCAAGTGCTTCACGGCGAGCGAGATCCACCACATGACGAAGCTCTCCGGGCTCACGCACGAGCAGGTGCTCGCGGAGCTCAAGGCGGCCGGGCTCGGCTCCCTCCCCGGCGGCGGCGCCGAGGTGTTCGCCGACCGCGTGCGCCGGCTAGTCGCGCCGGGCAAGGAGCACCCGGACTTCTGGTTCCACACGCACCGGAGCGCCCACGGGCTCGGCATCCCGACGCACTGCACGATGCTCTACGGCCATGTGGAGACCTACGAGGAGCGGGTCGACCACCTCCTGCGCCTGCGCGCGCAGCAGGACGAGACGGGCGGCTTCCTCGCCTTCATCCCGCTCGCCTTTCACCCGGAGAACACCGTCTTCGAGCGCCGCGGCTGGACGCACACGGCCGGCTCCGACGACCTAAAGATGATGGCCGTCTCGCGGCTCCTGCTCGACAACGTCCCGAACGTGAAGGCGTACTGGATCATGATGGGCATGCCGCTCGCGGCCGTCGCGCTCCACTTCGGCGCGAACGACGTGCAGGGCACGGTCGTGCGCGAGGAGATCTTCCATGCGGCCGGAGCGACGACCGAGACCGAGCAGAAGATCGAGGAGCTCGTGCGCTTCGTGCGCGAGGCGGGGCGCGTGCCCGTGCAGCGCGACACCCTCTACGGCGAGCTGCGGAGGTGGGATTGACCATGGCCGCGGGCGCCCCCGCTCGCACGCCGACTCACCAGGCCGTGGACGCGCGCGACTGGAGCTTCGGCGGGACGTGGCCGTACGAGCCGCGGTGGCTCTTCACCGACGGCGTCCGCCTCCACTACGTGGACGAGGGGCCGCGCGACGGCGAGCCCGTCGTGCTCCTGCACGGCAGCCCGACGTGGTCCTACCTCTACCGGCGCTACCTCGGCGGGCTCGCCGAGGCGGGCTTCCGCGGCGTCGCCCTGGACCAGCTCGGCTTCGGGCGCTCCGACAAGGCGCAGCGCCGCAAGGAGTACTCGCTCGAGCGCCACGGTCGCCACCTCGCGGCGCTCGCCGACGAGCTCGAGCTCGACGGCGTCACGCTCGTCGTCCACGACTGGGGCGGGCCGATCGGGCTCTCCTGGGCCGCTGCGTACCCGGAGCGCGTGCGCCGCCTCGTCGTCCTCAACACGTTCTCGCAGGAAGCGCCCGGCGCGCGGGGCCCGTTCCGCTGGCCGCTCACGCGCGAGCTCCTCGTCAAGGGAGCGCACTTCTACGTGCGCGGGTTCCTGTTCCGCGGCGGGTTGCGCCGGCCCGAGCAGCTCGGCGAGACCGAGCGCGCCGCGTACCTCGCCCCGCACGGAAGCTGGCCGAGCCGGACGGGCATCCTCGCGGCGACGCGCTTCCGCGCCGCTCTGCCCGACCTGGCGCCGCTCGCGGGCAAGCCCGTCCTCTACGTGTGGGGCATGCGCGACCGCGCGCTCGGCGAGGCGGCCCTGCGACGCTGGCAGGAGCGGCTGCCCGGCGAGGCCGTCGAGCTCGAGGACTCCGCCAGCTTCGTCCCGGAGGACGCCCCGGAGGAGAGCCTCGCCGCCGTCGTCGACTTCCTGCGGAGGACGTGAGCGGCGTGGCGGTCACCCTCGACCAGACGATTCCGGCGCTGCCGGTCAGGGACGCGGCCGCGGCGGTCGGCTTCTACAGGGATAGGCTCGGATTCGAGGTGCTCCACCACGACGGCGGCTTCGCGGTGCTGGGCCGCGACCAGGCCGTCGTCCACCTCTGGGAGGCGAGCGACGAGAGCTGGCGGGAGCGCGGCTCGCTCGACCGGCCGGTGCGCTCGGGCGCGGAGTCGTTCATCGCCGGGACGGCGAGCTGCCGCATCCGCGTGGAGGGGGTCGACGAGCTCTACGCGGAGCTCAGCGCGAGCGACGTCCTCCACCGGGTCTCCCGGGACGGCGTCTCGGAGACCGACTTCGGGACGCGCGAGTTCGCCACGCTCGACCGGGACGGGAACCTCGTCACCTTCTTCCAATGGGTGTCCGCGTGATCCGCCTCGGCCGCATCTCCTACGTGAACATGGCGCCGGTCTTCTACCGCCTGGGGGCGGACGTGGACGAGATCGCCGGCGTGCCCACGGAGCTCAACGAGCGGCTGCTCGCCGGCGAGATCGACATCGCGCCGATCTCGTCGATCGAGTACGCGCGGAACGCGGCCCGCCTCCGCATCCTGCCGCGCCTCTGCGTCGGCTCGGAGGGCGCCGTCGACTCGATCCAGCTCGTCTCCCGTGCGCCGCTCGAGCGGGTCCGATCGGTCGCCGTGACGCCGGAGAGCGCGACGTCGGTCGTCCTCACCAAGGTGCTCCTGCCCGACGCGGAGCACGTCCCGCTCGGGGAGGACGCCGAGGCGACGCTCCTGATCGGCGACGCCGCGCTGCGGAGCGCGTTCGAGGACCCGACCCCGCACTACGACCTCGGCCGCCTCTGGCTCGAGCGAACGGGCCTGCCCATGGTGTTCGCCGTCTGGGCGTGCCCGGACCCGCCGCCCGCGGGCATCGCCGAGCTCGAGGGGGCGCTCGTCGAGTCCGTCCTCGTCGCGCGCTCGGAGCCGGAGCGGCTGGCCCACGAGGCGAGCGCGCGCTACGGCTACCCGGCCGGCTTCCTCGCGCGCTACTTCGAGAAGCTCCGCTACACCTTCGGCCCGCGCGAGCGGGCGGGCCTGATCACGTTCTTCGAGCTGGCGCGCGACGTCGACGAGCTCGAGCGCGTGCCGGAGCTCCGCTTCGTCGTCCCGGAGGCGGTGTCGGCGTGACTGCGCACCGAAACGGCAACGGCCGCGTCGGCGAGGTGCTCGAGCGCGCGCTCGCCGGTGAGCGGATCTCGGACGACGACGCGCTCGCCCTCCTCCGGAGCCGCGAGCTCCTGCGCGCGGGGCGGGCGGCCGACGAGCTGCGCGGCCGGCGGGTCGACCCGAAGCGCGTGACGTTCATCATCGACCGGAACGTCAACTACACGAACGTCTGCCACACCGACTGCGACTTCTGCGCCTTCTACCGCCGCCCCGGCGACCGACGCGAGGGCTACCTCCTCCCCAAGCCGGTCATCTTCAAGAAGATCGAGGAGACGCTCGCGATCGGCGGGACGGGGCTACTCATGCAGGGCGGTCATCATCCCGATCTCGGCATCGAGTACTACGAGGACCTCTTCCGCTCGATCAAGGAGCGCTACCGGGTCCACCTGCACGTCCTCTCGCCGCCCGAGATCCAGCACATCGCCCGCCGCTCGAAGCTCTCCATCCCGCAGACGCTCTCGCGCTTGCGTGATGCGGGGTTGGACTCCATCCCCGGCGGCGGGGCCGAGATCCTCGTCGACCGGGTGCGGGAGATCATCGCGCCCAAAAAGACGAAGTCGGCCGAGTGGCTCGGAGTCATGCGCGAGGCACACCGGCTCGGCGTCTCCTCGACCGCGACGATGATGTACGGCCACGTGGAGGCGCTCGAGGACCGCGTCGAGCACCTGCGGAAGATCCGGGAGCTCCAGGACGAGACGGGCGGCTTCCGCGCCTTCATCTCGTGGACCTTCCAGGCGGACGGGAACCGCCTCGCCGCGCAGGTGGCGCCCGACTCCATGCCGACCTCGTTCGACTACCTGCTCACCCAGGCCGTGAGCCGGATCTACCTCGACAACGTCGACCACATCCAGTCGAGCTGGGTGACCCAGGGGATGAAGGTCGGCCAGGTCGCCCTCGGCTTCGGCGCCGACGACATGGGCTCCGTCATGATCGAGGAGAACGTCGTCTCCGCCGCCGGGACGACGCACCGCGCGACGACCGACGACTTCGTGCGGGCGATCAGGGCGCTCGGCAAGGTGCCCGTGCAGCGGGACACGCTCTACCGCGAGGTCAAGGTCTGGTAGGTGGCGGCGCCGGCGCGCGCCTTGTCTTCCGGCTCCGGGTGTGATTTCGTGCGACGGGGTGTTGAAGAGGGGTCTTCTCCCCGCCGCAATCGCGGCTCTTCTCGTGTCCCCGGCGGCGGCCGGGGCGGCGACGACGCTCGTTCCCGGCGTCACCTACGACCGCCTCACGCACATCGTCCGCGGCCAGCCCGTCGTGGTTCACGTCGTCCGGGCACCCCGTCACGGCGGCCTTTACCAGCTCCGTCCGGTGCTCTCGAACAACAGCGTGCTCGGACACCAGACGGTGCCGTCCATGCAGCGCGGCCTGCGGCCGTGGAGCACCGCGGTCGGCGTGAACGGAGACTTCTTCAACACCGCGAGCGGCAGCCCGAGCGGGGCGTTCCTGCGCGACGGGGTGCTGTCGGCGAAGCCCAACCTCCGCCGCTCTGCCCTCGCGATCGCCTTCGACGGTCGGCTCCTCGTCGACCGCTTCCGCTTCGCCGCCTCGTGGAAGGGGGGCGCGAACGAGGCGCATCCGGTCCGTGAGCTGAACCGGGTCATCGCCGACCCGCCCGGAGTCTCGCTCTTCACGCGCGCCTACGGCGCGCCGACGCCGCGCGTCCGGGGCGCGGTCGAGCTCGTCCTCTCCGGCTTCCCCCGCGCCCTCCTCAACGGGTGGCTGCGCGGACGGGTCACGGCGGTCCGTCGGAACGGCGGCACGCGGGTCCCGCCGGGCGGCGCCGTCCTCCAGGCTCGGGGGTTCTGGCGGAAGACGATGCTCCGGGAAGCACCGCCGGGGACGAATGTCACCGTGCGGCTCCAGATGCTCGGCCTCCCGGACGACTCGGCCGACGCAATCGGGGGTGGCCCCGTGCTCGTGCGCGACGGCGCTCCCGTCCGCCAGGCCGACGAGAACTTCACCCTCTCGCAGCTCGTGCCGCGGCATCCGCGGACGGCGGTCGGCCAGCTCGCCGACGGCCGCCTCATCCTCGTCGTCGCAGACGGCCGCAGCAGGCGCAGCCTCGGGCTGACGAACTGGGACATGGCCCTCACGATGGCGAACCTCGGCGCCGTCACGGCGATGGGCTTCGACGGCGGCGGCTCGACGACGCTCTCCTTCGATGGACGGGTGCTGAACCGGCCGTCCGGCGGCAGGGCCCGCGCCGTCGCGAACGGCCTCATGGTGCAGTACTACGGGATCTACGCGCCGCGTGTGCCGCGCTCGGTGCTCACCCCGAACCGTGACGGCGTGGGCGACACGACGGTCGCCTCGGCCAAGATCGTGCGCCGCTCCTCCGTGCACCTCCGCCTCCTCCGTCCGAACGGGACGGTTGCGTGGCAACTCCGCGGCGTGCGCAACCCGGGGGTCCTCCGCCACGTCGTCGGCGTGCCCGGCATGACCGAGGGAACCTGGCGCTGGGTCGCCCAGGCGACGGAGACGTACAACGGCCGGGTGAGCCGGATGGAGCGGAGGTTCCTCGTCAACCGGACGCTCGGGCACCTGAGGCTCTCGAAGGCGCAGATGCGGGTCGTGCCCCGCCGGGGCGGCCGCCTGGGCATCTCGGCGATCCTCACGCGCAGGTCGAGCGTCGAGGTCTCCGTCCGCTCCGGGTCGGGCCGGGTCGTGCGCATGCTCCATCGCGGCGAGCTCGGCCGCGGGAAGCACGCCTGGCGGTGGGGCGGGCGCAACGCCTCGCGGACGGTCGTCCCGGGTGGGACGTACACGGTTCGCGTGACCGCCCGCAACGGCCTCGGCACGGTGGCTCTCGCACGGGCCGTGCGCGTCGTGCGGGCGTCCGGCTAGGCACCGCAGCCGCCTGGGTAGACTCGGCGGGTGCACGAGATCACCGAGGCCGTCACCGGCGTCGTCGGCGACTACGGCCTCTACGCCGTCTTCGTCCTCATGCTCGTCGACGCCGTTCTGCCGGCCGCGAGCGAGCTCGTCATGGTCTACGCCGGCGCCGTCGCGGCCGGCGCGTTCCCCGGCTCGAGCGTCACCGTCTTCGGCGCGGAGATCGAGTCGACCGCCTGGGCCTACGTCGCGATGGCGATGGCCGGGACGCTCGGCTACACGGTCGGATCCGTGCTCGGCTGGGCGATCGGCGCCTACGGCGGGCGTCCGTACCTGGAGAAACACGGGCGCTGGCTCCACATCACGCCGGCGAAGCTCGACAAGGCGCACGCCTGGTTCGAGCGCTACGGGGACGCCGCCGTCTTCGTCTCGCGCATGCTCCCCGTCGTCCGCTCCTTCATCTCCATCCCGGCCGGTGTCGCCCGGATGCCGGTCGGGCGCTACACGGCGCTCACGTTCCTCGGAACGATTCCGTGGTGCTTCGGGCTGGCCGCCATCGGAGTCGGGCTCGGGAGCAGCTGGGAGCGGTTCCACGAGAGCTTCCGTTACGCCGACTACGCGATCATCGCGCTGGTCGTCGCGGGCATCGCCGCGCTCCTCTACCGGCATCGCCGCAATCGGCTCCGCCGCCGCGCCGTGGAGCGGTCCGCCGAAGGGGTCGGTCGCTAGAGTGACCGCGCCATGACCCTCCCTCGCCTTCGGCTCGGTCGCGCGGGGGAAACCATGTTTCCCCCACGTGCCCCCTTCTTCGATGCAGTGAGGGAACCTCCCGGTTCCCTCACACACCCTCCACACGCTCATAGGCCAGGTACTGGCCTATGAGCATCCCGCACGTCGACGTCCGTGCGCAGTACGCGCCGCTCCTCGACGAGCTGAAGGAGCGCATCGGGGCCGTGCTCGACTCGGGCCGCTTCATCCTCGGGCCGGAGGTGCGCGCCTTCGAGCAGGAGGCCGCCTCGTACCTGGGGGTCGGCGACGCGATCGGGGTCGCCAACGGGACGGACGCGCTCGTCCTCGTCCTCGACGCTCTCGGCGTCGGGCCCGGCGACGAGGTGGTCTGCCCGGCCTTCACGTTCTTCGCGACCGCCGAGGCGGTCTCACGTGTGGGCGCGACGCCGGTCTTCTGCGACGTCGACCCGGCCACGCTGAACCTCGATCCCGCCGACGTCGCCGACCGGGTGACCGCGCGGACGAAGGCGGTGCTCGCCGTCCACCTCTTCGGCCGCCCGGCTGCTCTGGCCGAGCTGCCCGACGGCGTGCCCGTGATCGAGGACGCCGCGCAGGCCTTCGGCGCGCGGGTCGGCGAGGTGCGCGCGGGCGCCGTCGGCGCGGCGTCGACCTTCAGCTTCTTCCCGACGAAGAACCTCTTCGGGCTCGGCGACGGCGGGCTCGTCGCGACGGGCGACGAGGGCCTCGCCGAGCGCGTCCGGCTGCTCCGCTTCCACGGCTCGCGCGACAAGGAGCGCTTCGACGCGGTCGGCTACAACTCGCGCCTCGACGAGATCCAGGCGGCCGCGCTTCGCCTCTTCCTGGGCCATCTCGACCGCTGGAACGAGGCGCGTCGCGAGGCGGCCGCACGCTACGCGGAGCTCGGCCTCGGCGAGCTCGTCGAGCTCCCGGAGGACGAGCCGGGCCACGTCTACCACATGTACGTCGTGCGCTCGTCGGAGCCCGACCGCCTGGCCGGAGCGCTGCGGGCGGCCGGCATCGGGTGTGCGACGTACTACACGACTCCACTCCACCTCCAGCCGGTCTACGGCCACCTCGGCTACACGCCGGGGAGCCTGCCCGAGTCGGAGCGGGCCGGCCGCGAGACGATCGCGCTCCCGCTCTGGGCCGGGATCAGCGCCGGGCAGCAGGAAAAGGTCGTTGAGACGATCCGCTTGGCCGTCGGCGTGGGAGCGGGCGCGTGAGGCTCGTCAGCCGCCACCGGATCTGGCAGGTCGTGGCCGATGCGGGCCTCATCGCGGCGGCGTGGTACGTCGCGTTCCAGGTGCGCTTCGACAAGGGCGTCCCCGGCCGCTACGACGAGTTCCTGGGCCTGGATGTCTTCATCGCCGTCGTGGGGGTGAAGCTGACCGTCTTCGTCGCCTTCGGTCTCTACGAGCACTGGTGGCGCTACGTGTCCATCCGGGACATGTGGCGCTCGTTCCTCGCGGTCACGGTCGCGTCCACGGCCGCCGTCCTCGTCCTCTACCTCTGGAACCCGGTGAACGGCTGGCGCCTGCCGCGCGGGATCATCGCGATCGACTGGATCCTCGTCCTCGCCCTCGTCACCGGGGTGCGGCTCCTGGTGCGGACGCTCATCGAGCGGCCCGGCCCGCGCGCGCTCGTGGCGCGCGGCAAGGAGGCGCTCGTCGTCGGCGCGGGCGACGCGGGGCAGCTCGTCATCCGGGAGATGCTGAAGAGCCGCGCGCTCGGCTACACGCCCACCGCGCTCGTGGACGACGACCCGCGCAAGAAGAACATGCGCCTCCACGGCGTCCGCGTGCTCGGGACGACAGGCGACCTCCGGCGCCTGCTGGCCGACCAGAAGCCGGACGAGGTCATCATCGCGATCCCGTCCGCCCCCGGCGACGTCCGCCAGCGGGTGGTGAACGCGTGCCGCGACGCCGGCGTGCCCGTGAAGACGCTGCCCGGCGTGCACGAGCTGATCGCGGGCGACCTCAACCTCTCCCAGCAGCTCCGCGAGGTGCAGGTCGAGGACGTGCTCGGCCGCGACTCCGTCGACCTCGACATGCCCTCGATCGCCTCCTATATCACCGGCTCCACCGTCCTCGTGACCGGTGCGGGCGGCTCCATCGGCTCGGAGCTCTGCCGCCAGGTCGCTGCGCTCGGCGCCGGGCAGATCGTCCTCGTCGAGCACGCCGAGAACGCGCTCGTGACGATCGAGCGCGAGCTTCAGCACGAGCGGCGCTTCACGGCGACCGTCCCCGTGCTCGCCGACGTCAAGGACCGGGTGAAGATTCGGCGGCTCTTCGAACGGCACCGCCCGGACGTCGTCTTCCACGCGGCCGCGTACAAGCACGTCCCGCTCATGGAGGCGAACCCGCTCGAGTCCCTGCGGAACAACGTCGTGGGCACCAAGGTGATCGCCGAGGTCGCATCCGAGTACGGCGCGAAGCGCTTCGTGCTCGTCTCCACCGACAAGGCGGTGCGGCCCAAGAACGTGCTGGGCCAGACGAAGGCGCTCTGCGAGTGGCTCGTCGAGGCCGCCGCCGCGCGCCACGAGAACGGGACCAGCTTCATCTCCGTCCGCTTCGGCAACGTGCTCGGCTCCTCCGGCAGCGTCATCCCCCTCTTCCGCCGCCAGATCGCCCGGGGCGGGCCGGTCACGGTCACCCATCCGGACATGGAGCGCTACTTCATGACCATCCCGGAGGCCGTGCAGCTCATCGTCCAGGCCGGCGCGATCGGCGAGAGCGGCGACATCTTCGTCCTCGACATGGGCGAGCCCGTGAAGATCGTGGACCTCGCGCACAACATGATCCGCCTCTCCGGGAAGGAGCCCGGGCGCGACATCCCGATCGAGTTCATCGGCGTCCGCGCCGGCGAGAAGCTGCACGAGGATCTGTGGGCGGAGGGCGAGGCGGCCGTGCCGACCTCGCATCCGAAGATCCTGCGGGCCGCCTGCCGGCCGGTCGACCCGGTCTGGCTCGACGAGGAGCTCGCGGAGCTGGAGCGCTTGGCCGACGCGGGCGAGACGGTCGACATCGTCGCGCGCCTCGGCGAGCTGATGCGCGCGCCGCGCCGGGTCGGCGTGGCCTCGCCCGAGGCAGAGACCGTCTGAGCGGGCTACGCGCGGGCCGCGTGGGCGGCCTCGAGCATGGTCCGCCACGGGTGGTAGAGCTCCCGGACGTCCGGCGGCATCATCGTGTCCGACAGAAGGAGGGCGAGGAGCGCCTCGTCGAGGGCGATGCGGGTAAGCCGGGCAACCTCCTGCCATTCGGCGATCTCACGGGCGTCCGCGCCGGAGCCGGTGCGGAGGAGCTCCTCGAGCCGCTCGGGGACGAAGACGGGCCCGATGCGGGCCCAGCACGAGACGTAGGCGGTCGCGCGCTCGGGGAGGAGCTCGACCGCGGCGCTCCAGGCCCCGGCGCGGACGGCCTCGTTGCCGGCGCGGCGCGCTCCGGCGAGCGCGAGCCGGTCCTCGTCGCGAAGCGCGCGCGCCTGCTCGACGAACGCCTCCAGCCCCGCCGGTGCGACTCCCTCACGATCTGCCAATTCGCTTTCCCGCCTCTCGGATTGACTCGGAAACGGGCCTAGGATAGCTTCGGCCACTTCGGGATTCGACAGGGGAGGAACCCATGAGCACCATCGATCGCCGGACGTTCCTGCGCCGGAGCGCGGTCGCCGCGGCGGCCACGGTCGGAGCGTCCGCCGGCCCCTTCGGCGGGTTCATCGCCAGATCTGCGATGGCGGCGCCGAAGAGCGCGCCGAACAACGGCGGGTACGGCCCGCTCGGGCCCGTCGAGGACCTGCGCGACGGCGTGGTGCGCCTCTGGCTACCGCGCGACTTCCAGTACCGGTCGTTCGCGCTGAGGAACACCCCGCTGACCGAGGAGAGCACCATCACCCCGGGCCGCCACGACGGCATGGCGGCGTTCGGGTGGGGTAACAAGGTCCGCCTCGTGCGCAACCACGAGCAGACCCAGCCGAATCCGGTGGGTGCGTTCGGCGACACGAGCAAGGCCTACGACACGCGTGCGCCCGGCGGGACGACCACGCTCGAGATCTCGCCCCGGGGGGAGGAGGTCGAGAGCTGGGTCAGCCTCAACGGCACGACGTTCAACTGCGCCGGCGGACAGTCGCCCTGGAACACGTGGATCACGTGCGAGGAGACCCCGAACGGCGTCGACCAGCAGCGGAGCTTCCTGATCGGGCCCGGCGACCCGGACGACCTGAGCTACCTGGAGAAGCACGGCTATCTCTTCGAGGTGCCCGCGAGCCGGGGCCCGGGCGAGCTGGAGGAGGGCGAGCCGATCCGCATGGCCGGCCGCTTCCCGCACGAGGCGGCGGCGGTCGACCCGCGGAGCGGGATCGTCTACATGACCGAGGACGACTTCGCCTACGCCTCCGGCTTCTTCCGCTACATCCCGCCCAACAACCCGTTCCGGGACAAGCGGCTCGAGGACGGCGGCCGGCTCGAGGTGCTCGGGGTCGTTCCCGACGGCGCGAGCGGGCCGGTGACGGCCGACCTGCACACGAACCAGGTCCCGGGGGCGACGTACCGCGTCGGCTGGATCCGGATCGAGGACCCCGACCCCGCGTTCGCTCCGGGCCTCTCGAACGACGAGGCGGCCCGCATCGTGTACCAGGAGGGCGAGAGCAAGGGCGCCGCGCGCTTCTCCCGCCTCGAGGGCATCGCGTACTGGAACCGGCGGATCTTCTTCGTCTCGACGGAGGGCGGCGGGCCGTTCACCGGCGCTGTCCCGCCCAACTCGCCTCCCTTCCCGGGCAGTGCCGGCTTCGGCGAGGGCTACGGGCAGGTGTGGATGTACGACACACGCAACGAGAAGCTCACGCTCGTCTTCGAGTCGCCGGGCCCCGACGTGCTCGACTCGCCGGACAACATCATCGTCTCGCCCCGGCGCAAGACGGTGATGCTCTGCGAGGACAGCCCGCTGGGCAACAAGGTCCGGGGCCTCACGAGGGACGGGCTCACGTTCGACCTCGCGCTCAACGCCCTGGCGAGCGGCGCCGACGAGTTCGCCGGCGTCACGTTCAGCCCGGGCGGGCAGGTCATGTACACGAACATGCAGTCGAACGGGATCACGTACGCGATCTTCGGCCCCTGGTCGCGCGGCCTGCTCTAGGGCAGGAGGAGATCGAGGAACAGACGGGGATCGCGGAGCGCGGGGCGGGTTTCCGCCCCGCGCTTCCGTAGCTCCAGCGCGGCCGGGTCGACGAGCGGCCGGAGCCGCCCTTCCCCGATGAGCGCCTCGTCGACGGACCCCAGGCGCCCGCCGAACGTCGTGTACACCGGGACGCCGAGGGCGGCCGCCTCGCGGTTCATCGTGCCGCCGGCAGAGACCACGAGGTCGGAGAGCGCGATGAGGCTCTGGGCGTCGACCGTGCGCTCGGGGACGACCAGCCCGGGCAGGCCGAGGCGCCGGATCTCCTCCCGGTGCCCGGCCGTGCGGGGGAGCACGACCGTCTGCGCCTCCTCGCTGCGGCCCAGGCGCTGCAGAAGGGCGGGGAAGAGCGGGCTCGTCCGCCGGTGGTAGGTGGCGAAGTCGGAGGGCGTCCGGACGACGACGATCACCCGTGCCGGATCGAGACCGAGCCGCTCGAGCACGCCCGGGTCGGGCTCGAAGTCCGCGAGGTAGTACTCCTCCTTGAGGCCGGGATAGCGGCGAAGCTTCGGCGGGCGGGCGCCGTAGCGCTCGAGCCGCTCGAGCGGAATCGCCTCGGGCACCAGCACCGTGGTCGCGGCGCGGCAGGCGAGCTGGTGCTGCACGGTGGCGAACTCGTAGTCGAACGTCGTCGAGCTGGGGATGCGAAGCGTCCGCGCGGCGAGCGGGAGGTGGTGGGACGCGGCGGCGAGCGCGACGTCGAAGCGGCGGCCGCGCGCCCAGCGGACGAGCCCGCCGAGGCGCGTCACCATCGTCCCGAGCTTCCCGGCGCGCGACCGCCCGCCGTGCCGGCCGATGACGGCCGCCTCGATGCCGTGCAGCTCGAGGAGCGGCAGTGTCTCCCCGTGCTCGCGTGCCGTCACCTCGACCTCGTCGCCGCGGGCGCGCAGGAGCTCGAGCAGCGGCCGGAAGACGAGCACGTGGGGCGGCGCCGTGATGTCGACCCAGACCCGCATCGGCTCCGGAGTCTAGGGATCGTGACGTCCGCGGCTCGTTCCCGACGAAGCGCAGGTATAAGCTTCCCTTATGGACACACGTCAGCTCGCTGCCTTCTGCGCCGTCGTCGAGCGGGAGAGCTTCTCGCAGGCCGCCGAGCGGCTCGGCGTCACGCAGCCCGCCGTCAGCCTCCAGGTGCGCGCGCTCGAGGAGCGGCTCGGGCAGCAGCTTCTCGACCGCTCCGGGCGGCGTGTCGAGCCCACCGAGGCCGGCCGGCGGCTCTACCGCGGCGCCCGGCGGATCCTCCAGCTCGAGGAGTCGCTGCTCGAGGACGTGGCCGCCGCCGAGCAAGGCGCCCTCACCGGGACGCTCTCGCTCGGCGCGTCGACAGGCCCGGGCGCGCACCTCGTTCCGCTCCTCCTGTGCGAGTTCCAGCGCCGGCACGAAGACCTCGCCGTTGCGCTCTCGATCTGGGACACGCACGCCGTCATCGAGCGCGTCGCCGAGCGGGAGGTCGAGCTCGGCGTCGTCGGCGCGCTGCGCCGGCACCGCTCGCTCGTCTTCGAGCCGCTCGCGCGCGACGAGATCGTGCTGGCCGTCCCGCCCGGCCATCCGTCCGCGGGCGGGCGCATGTCGCTCGACGACCTCCGCGAGGAGACGCTCGTCGTCATGCAGGAAGGCGCGGGCGTCCGCCAGGTCGTCGAGGAGGAGCTCCGCCGTGCGGGCCTCCGCCCCCGCGGGCTCGGGTCGAAGCTCGAGCTCGGCCTCCAGGAATCGGTCAAGAGTGCGGTCGCCGCGGGCTACGGCGTCGCGTTCATCTCGCGGACGGCGATCGAGGGCGAGCTCGCGGCCGGCACGCTCGCTGCCGCCCGCGTCGCCGGGCTCGAGCCGTCGCGGCAGCTCTACGTCGTGCGCGCCAAGGGGCGGCCGCCGAGCCGCGCGGCGGAGGCGTTCCTCGACTTCGCCGCGGAGCGTCTCGGATGATCGTCCGCTGGGGGCTGTCCGCGTATCCCGGCCTCCTGGAGGAGCTCGGGATCCGTGAGCCGCTGCTCGTCACCACGCGGCGGTGGGACTCGCTGGAGCTGCCGGCAGCCGGGCGCTACACCGGCGTGCGGCAGCACGTCCCGAAGGAGACCGTCGACGAGGCGACGGCGGCCGCCGCCGGCGCGGACGGGCTCGTGGCGCTCGGCGGCGGGAGCGCGATCGACACGACGAAGGCGGTGAGCGCCGCGACAGGGCTGCCGGTGGTCTCGATTCCGACGACGTACGCCGGCGCCGAGTGGGCGACCGGCTTCGGGGTCCGCGACGAGGAGCGCGGGGTGAAGATCGGCGGTGGAGGGGCCCGCATCGAAGGCATCGTCTACGAGCTGGAGCTCACGCTCGGGCTCCCGCGCGGGGAGAGCGGCGGCACGGCGCTGAACGCGCTCGCCCACTGCGCCGAGGCGCTCTACGTGAAGGGGCGGAACCCCGAGTCGGACGAGCACGCGCTCGCCGGCGCGCGCCTGATCGCCGCGTCCCTGCCGCGCGTCCTCGCCGACGGCGCCCATCGCGAGGCGCGCCGCGAGCTGCTCGAGGGCGCGATGCATGCGGGCGCCGCGCTCGGAGGTGCGGGGCTCGGGCTCGGGCACGCGATGGCCCAGGCGCTCGGCGGCCGCTACGGCATCTCGCACGGTGCGCTGAACGCGGTCTGTCTGCCGCCCGCCCTCCGCTTCAACCAGCCGGCGGCGGGCGCCGAGATCGCGCGCTTCGGCGAGGCGGCCGGAGCAGGGGACGACGCCGCGGGGAAGGTGAAGGAGCTCGCCCGCCTCGCCGGCTTCGAGCGCCTGCGCGACCTCGGCGTGCCGGAGCCGGAGCTGCCGCTCGTGGCGGAGGCGGCCGCGGTACGGGCCGGGGCGAAGGCGAACCCGCGCGTCGCCTCGCCGGCCGAGATCGCGGAGCTCCTACAGAGCGTCTGGTGAGCCGCCGGCAGGCCAGGGCGCGGGCCGGAGGACGACGTTGAGGACGCGGACGCCGAGCTCCTGCGGGGTATAGCCGGCGAACTCGTCGGCGACGTCGAGCTCGGCGAGCGTCCGCAGGTCGTCGTCGGTCGGTCCTGCGCGCTCCTCGGTCACGACTGCGAGGCCGGCCTCCTCGAACGCACGGACGTAGTCCGGGTGCCGGAGGCGGTTCTGAAAGAGGAGCGAGGAGTTGATGAGCCTCCAGTTCCGGCCCGAGTAGCGGAGGAAGGCATAGGGGGAGACGGTCGAGTCGTGGTAGGAGAAGTGGTCGCACAGGTCGATCCGAAAGCTGAGCGCACCGTCCGGCCGAACCAGGCGCCGGCACTCGGCGAGGACGGGCGTGACGTCCTCGGCGGGGATGTGCTCGAAGGTGTTCGTGCTCGTGACGAAGTCGACGCTCGCAGCCGGGAGGGCGGTGGCGCGGGCGTCCAGCGGGGCGAGATAGACGATCCCGAAGCGGCCCTCGAGCTCCTGGAGGCTCTCGACCGGCGCGTTGCCGGGATCGCGACCGGGGCTCTCCTCCGTGGAGAGCTCGCCGACCAGCCGATGGAGGCGACGAATCGTCTCGTTGACGAGGGCAAGACGGACGTTGGGACGCACGTCGGTGAGGACCTGACGCTCGACGCCGAGGACCCAGAGGCAGAGCGGAACGGCCAGGTCCCAGCCGACGCCGAACTCGTAGAAGACAGCGTCCGCCCGGCGCGAGCCGTGCTCGAGGAACGCTCCGAAGTGTGTGCGGGCGCGGCGCATCTTGCGCCGCAGCGCCGCCTCGGAGGCGGGAAGCGTGCGGGTCACGTGCCGCTGGAAGACGTAGTTGGCGCGCTCGGCGGCGGGCAGGGCGCTGAGCCCCTTCTGAAGGGCGGCCTTCGCGAGCCAGCGCATGGCCTCGGGGAGGATAGGGCAGAATTCAGGCCGATGGCAGACGACTGGCGCCTGACGGTGGACTTCGACGACGAGGGCGACGGCACGCAGCTGGTCGAGTGGCTCGCGGCGCGCCGACTCGAGGACCAGGAGCGCGAGCGGCTCGGCGGCCGTGTCGTGGTGAGCCGCGACGGGCCGCGCGTCTTCCTGTATGCGGACGCGGAGGAGCCGGCGCGCGACACCGAGGGCGTGCTGCGCGCGCACCTCTCCTCGGAGGGGCTCGAGGCGCGCATCGCGCTCGAGCGCTGGCATCCCGTCGAGCAGGACTGGAAGGACGCGGCCGAGCCGCTCCCCGAGACCGAGGCCGAGATCCTCGCGGAGCACGAGCGGCAGCAGGAGCGCGAGGCGGCCGAGTCGTTCGCCCACGGCCACGCGGAGTGGGAGGTGCGGGTGGCGCTGCCGAGCCGCGAGGCGACGGACGCGCTCGCCGACCGCCTGTCCGCCGAAGGGTTCCCCGTCATCCGCCGGGCGACGTTCCTCCTCGCCGGCGCCGCGAACCAGGACGACGCGACCGCGCTCGCCGAGCGGCTCCGCGCGGAAGCGCCCGAAGGGGCACGCGTCGAGGTCGAGCCCGGCGGCGGCATGGTGTGGGAGGTCACGCCGCGGAACCCCTTCGCCTTCTTCGGCGGCCTCGGGGGCTGACAGGCGCCGGCCGCTCGGCTAGGCTTCTCTCGTTCCGGTTCCGCGACGAAGGGAGGGCCAGATGCTGATCGAGAGTGCGCCAGCCTCCCTCCCGCGCGGTCCGGCCGCTCCAGGCTGAGCCTCCGAAGCAGCGAACGGACGCGCGGGAGCCCTGCGTCGTTCGTCCCTGCCGAAGCAAAGGAGTCTCACCTTGTCCCAGGAGCTCGCAGCGCTCGGGTGGAGCCCGAGCCGAGCCGAAGAGTTCGTCCCGCACGCCGCCGCCGGCTGCGTGCCCGCCCGGGTCGGCGCCCAGCATCGCGGCGGCTACGTCGTCTACTCCGGGAGCGGCGAGCGCCCTGCCGAAGCCGCCGGCCAGTTGCGGCACGCCGCGCTCGGCCCCGCCGACCTGCCCGCCGTCGGCGACTGGGTGGCCGTCCGCGACGCGCCGGAGGCGGACGCTGCGACGATCCACGCCCTGCTGCCGCGCCGGACGGTCTTCTCCCGGAAGGCGGCCGGGGAGGCCGTCGAGCAGGTCGTCGCTGCGAACGTCGACGTCGTCTTCCTGGTGGGCGCCTTCGGCGCGGATCTCAACGTGCGGCGCCTCGAGCGCTACCTCGCCGCCGGCTGGGACAGCGGGGCGGATCCCGTCGTCGTCCTCAACAAGAGCGACCTGGCCGACGACCTCGCCGCCGCGACGGCGGAGGTGGAGGCGGTCGCGTTCGGCGTTCCCGTCCACGTCGTCAGCGCGGCCGACGGCACCGGGCTCGAGGGGCTCGCCCGCCACCTCGAGGGCAACCGCACGGCGGCACTCCTCGGCTCGTCCGGCGTCGGCAAGTCGTCGCTCGTCAACCGGCTCCTCGGGAGCGAGCGGCAGGACGTCGCGGAGCTCCGCTCCGACGGCAGGGGCCGCCACACGACGACGTACCGCGAGCTGATCCCGCTGCCGGGCGGCGGGCTCGTCCTCGACACGCCCGGCATGCGCGAGCTCGGTCTCTGGGATGCGGGCGACGGCGTCGACCAGACGTTTGCGGACGTGGCTGAGCTCGCGGCGGCGTGCCGCTTCCGGGACTGCGCGCACGAGGGCGAGCCGGGGTGTGCCGTCCTGGCCGCGGTGGCCGACGGACGGCTCGCCGCCGAGCGGCTCGAGAGCTACCGCAAGCTGCTCCGCGAGCTGCGCCATCTCGAGCTGAAGGGCGACCCCCGGGCGCTTGCGGAGGCCCGCAGGCGGCGGCGCCGCTTCGCGCGGTCGCTCCGACGGAGCGCGTACTGAGCGATGGACCTCCGGCAGGCACCCGAGCCGAGGCGCCGCGCGCGGCTTTCGCGGCTCGCCATCCTGCGCCCCCTTCGGATCAGGGACTTCGCCCTGCTCTGGGCGGGGGCGACGGTGTCGCTCGCCGGGGACGGCGTCTACGTCGTCGCGCTCGCGTGGCAGGTGTACGAGCTCTCGAACTCGCCGACGGCGCTCTCCGTCGTCGGCGTCGCCTGGACGCTGCCGCTCGGCCTCTTCGTCCTCGTGGGCGGCGTCGTCACGGACCGGTTCGAGCGACGGCGCGTCATGATCGCGGCCGACGTGGTGCGGGCGCTCGCGGCCGCGACGATCGGCGTCCTCTCGCTGACGGGGCAGATCGAGCTGTGGCACCTCGTCGCGCTCGCGGCGGTCTTCGGGACGGGCGAGGCGTTCTTCGGGCCCGCGTTCACGTCGATCGTCCCCCAGATCGTCCCGCGCGACCTGCTCCTGCAGGCGAACTCGCTCGACCAGTTCATCCGGCCGCTCGCCTTCATGCTCGTCGGCCCCGCCCTCGGCGGGTGGCTCGTCGCCACCATCGGTCCCGGTGAGGCCTTCCTGCTCGACGCGGGCACGTTCCTCGTCTCCGCGGCCGCGATTCTGCTGATGCGGCCGCGGCCCCTCGAACGCGAGTCCGTCGGCGGTTCGATGGTCCGCGAGCTGCGCGAGGGCCTCGCGTTCGTGCGCGCCCGCGCGTGGCTCTGGGCCACGCTGCTCGCCGCCGCCGTCTTCCTGCTCGCCTACTGGGGCCCCGTCGAGGTGCTCGTGCCCTTCAGGATCCGCAACGACCTCGGCGCTGGCGCCGACGACTTCGGCCTCGTCCTCGCGTGCGGCGGGATCGGCTCGATCCTCGCTGCGCTCGTCATGGGCCAGCGCGGCCTCCCGCGGCGGCACATCACGTTCATGTACAGCGCCTGGGCGCTCGGGTCGCTCGCCCTCGTGGGGCTTGGGCTGGCGACGGCCGTGTGGCAGCTGATGGCGATCACGCTCGTCGAGGGAGCGCTCTTCACGTCCGGCATGGTCGTGTGGGGGACGCTCGTCCACACGCACGTCCCGGCCGGGCTCCTCGGCCGTGTGACGAGCCTCGACTGGTTCGTCTCCACGAGCCTCGTGCCGGTCTCGTTCGCCCTCACCGGCCCGACCGCGGCCTGGATCGGCGTCGAGACGACGCTGGTCGCCGGCGGCGTGCTCGGCTGCGCGGTGACGTTCGCCTTCCTGTTCGTCCGCGGCGTGCGGGACACGGAGCGGGGCGGAGGGCTCGCGCTGGGTGGTTCGGCGCCGACGAGCCGCTAGCCGTCGCCCGGCGAACGCGGATAGTCGCCGCGCATCCGTCACACGGGGCCACACATCCGCGTGCCCGTCCTCGTTACGGTGAAACCGGAGGGAGGCCCGCGGCCGGCCCCTCCGAGGTCGGGAGACGTCATAAGTGTCTCAAATGATTTGGATTAGCAAAACGCTGGTATAGTCCGAGCGTCGTGGCCGAAACGACCAGTGTCGACGTGCTCGTGATCGGGAGCGGGGCCTCGGGCCTCGCCGCCGCCGTCTCCGCCGAGCGCGCCGGGGCGCGCGTCGCGCTCGCCACGAAGGGCGCCCTCCAGTCCTGCAACTCCGCCAAGGCCCAGGGCGGCATCCAGGCCGCCTTCGGGGAGGACGACTCCCCAGACCTCCACGCGGAGGACGTCTGGAAGAGCTCCCACGAGACGGCCGAAATGGGCCTCGTGCGCATCCTGACCTCCGAGGCGCCGGACACGATCCACTGGCTCGAGGAGGCCGGGGTCGAGTTCACGCGCGAGAACGGCGGCTACCGGCTCGCCCGCTGCGGCGGCGCCAGCCGCAAGCGCCTGCTCCAGGTGGGCGACCGCACGGGCCACGCCATCACGAAGGCGCTCCGCGACACCGTGGCGGGCTCGGCCACGCTCACGCTCCCCAAGTCCCCGCTCGCCGAGCTGGAGCACACCGAGGGCGGCTGGCGTGCGCGGTGCGGCGACGCGGTCGTCGAGGCGGGCGCGGTCGTGCTCGCCGCCGGCGGGCGCTGCTTCCGCGAGGCGAAGGAGCGCGGCGAGCTCTCCACGAACCATCCGGGCGCCACCGGCGAGGTGACCCGCATGGCCGTCGAGCTCGGCGCGGAGCCGCGCGATCTCGACGCGCTCCAGTACCACCCCAACGGCGGCGCGTGGCCGGAGAACATGCAGGGCTACTCGATCCCCGAGACGACGCGAGCCTACGGCGCCGTGCTCCTGAACGCCGACCGCGAGGAGTTCACCGACTCGCTCGGACCGCGCGACGAGGTCTCGCAGGCCATCTTCGACGAGGTCGAGCGCGGCAAGGGGGTCGAGACGCCCGACGGCCGCCCGGCCGTGTGGCTCGACACCACGCGCATCGCCGAGGCGGACGCGGAGATCTCCCTCCCGTACATGCTCCGGCGCTACCGCGCGGGCGGGATCGACCCGCTCGCGGAGCCGATCTTCACCTATCCCGTCCTCCACTACCAGAACGGCGGGCTCGTCATCGACGAGCACGGCGAGACGACCGTCGAGGGCCTCTTCGCCTGCGGCGAGATCGCCGGCGGTACCCACGGGCGCAACCGCATGATGGGCAACTCGCTGCTCGAGTGCTGCGTCTTCGGCCGCCGGGCGGGCAAGGCCGCCGCCGAGAAAGCGAGGAGCTGATTTGGCCGTCGCCACCGATCTCCAGAAGGTCGTCGAGGACGCCGCCGCGCACCTCTACGTCTGGGCGCTCAAGGACATCCCGCAGGACCTCCGCGACGCGCTGGCCGACGCCGCCGCGACGGAGACCTCTGTGCCCGGCCAGCGGGTCCTGCAGACGATCCTGAAAAACGTCACCGTCGCCGAGGAGGAGCGAAACCTCGTCTGCCAGGACACCGGCATCGCCGTCTACTACTGCCGGGTCGGGGAGCATTTCCCGCTCCACCCGGCCCGCATCTACCAGGCGCTCTACGACGGCACGGAGCGCGCGACCGTTGAGCATCCGCTGCGCTCGAACACCGTCCACACGCTCACGCGCGAGAACACCGGCCAGAACGTCGGCCACCGCGTCCCGATCGTCCACTGGGACTTCGTCTCGGACTGGGACGGGCTCGACGTGAAGTGCGTGCCCAAGGGCTCGGGCTCCGAGAACATGAGCTTCCTGAAGATGTGCGTGCCCGCCGACGGCGTGGCCGGGATCAAGAAGTTCGTGCTCGAGTCGATCGTGGGCGCGGGCGGCAAGCCGTGCCCGCCCGGGATCGTCGGCGTCGGGATCGGCGGCTCGGCCGACTACGCGATGCACCTCGCCAAGGAGGCGATCGCGCGGCCGGTCGGCACGCGCAACCCCGACCCGCTCGTCGCGCAGCTCGAGGACGAGCTGAAGGATCTCCTCAACCAGACGGGCATCGGCCCGATGGGCCTGGGCGGCGACGTCACCGTCCTCCAGTGCCACGTCGAGCACGCCGACACGCACATGACCCTCAACCCCGTGGCCGTCAACTACCAGTGCTGGGCGGCGCGGCGCGCGACCGCGCACGTCGGCGCGGACGGCGACGTCGACTACGACCGGGAGGCCTGATGGAGGACACGGACGTGACCCATCCGCACATGGCGGGGTCTGACCCCGGCATGCCCGCCGCGGGCGTGGCCGTCAGTGACGTCGGCGTCCGCAGCCTGCCTGCAAGCGGGCTTCCACCCTCGTCCACTCCAGACACGACGGGGTCTGACCCCGGCACGGCCCGAGGAGCCATGGCATGACGGAGCACCGCGTCACCTTCCCCGCCTCCGAGGAGCAGGTCCGCGAGCTGCGCGCCGGGGACTCCGTCACCGTGGACGGCCACATCGTCGGGATCCGCGACCGCACGCAGATCCGCATCTTCGACCAGGGGGTCGAGCCGCCGCTCGACCTGAGCGGCGCCTTCCTCCTGCACACGGCCCCGGGCGTCCGCAAGGTCGGCGAGGGCCGCTACGAGAAGGTCTGCATCGGCACGACGACGAGCGCGCGCATGGTGCGCTTCACGGAGCCGCTCGGCCGCGACCACGGCGTGCGCGCCATCTGCGGCAAGGGCGGCCTGCCCGACGAGGCGATCGAGCCCATGCGCCGCTACGGGATGGTCTACTTCGCCATCGTCGGCGGCGCGGCGGCCCTCGAGACCACGCAGATCGAGGAGATCGAGGAGGTCTACTGGGAGGAGCTCATGCCCGAGTGCCTCTGGAAGTTCCGCGTCAAGGACTTCGGCCCGCTCACCGTCGCCATCGACTCGCACGGCAGCTCGCTCTACCACGACGTCCAGGCCCAGGCCCAGAAGCGACTGGAGGACATCTATGCCCGTCTCTGACGCCGGCTTCAACGGCTTCCTCGACGTCCCGGCGCGCTCGCCGAAGCCGCGAACGCGCGGGCTCACGCACGTGATGGACAAGGGGATGAACCTGCGCGACATCGAAGGGCTCTTCGACACCGCCGGCGACTACGTGGACATCGTCAAGCTCGGCTGGGGCACGTCGTACGTGACCCGCAACCTCGAGAAGAAGATCGCGCTCTACCGCTCCTTCGACACGCCCGTCGTCTGCGGCGGCACGCTCTTCGAGGCCGTCGTGGCGCGCGGGAAGCTCGACGAGTACCGCAGCTGGCTGACGGAGAACCGCCTCACGCACATCGAGGTCTCCGACGGCACGATCGACCTGCCGCGCGAGCGCAAGCTCGAGCTCATCGCGGAGCTCGCGCAGGACTTCGTCGTCCTCTCGGAGGTCGGCTCCAAGGACGAGCAAGTGGTCTACGCGCCGTATCAGTGGGTCGAGTGGATGCGCGAGGACCTCGAAGCGGGCGCGTGGAAGGTCATCACCGAAGGCCGTGAGGGCGGCACCGCCGGGATCTACCGGCCCACCGGCGAGATGCGCACCGGCCTCATCGACGAGATCGTCCACGAGATCGAGCTCTCGGACATCCTCTTCGAGGCGCCGCAGAAGGCGGCCCAGGCCTGGTTCGTGCGCACGCTCGGCCCGGAGGTGAACCTCGGCAACATCCCGCCGGAGGAGGTCGTCCCGCTCGAGACCCTGCGCCTCGGGCTCCGAGCCGACACCCTCAGGGAGGTGCTGCTGCGTGACGAGCCTGCGCCTGTCGCTGACTGAGACCGAGATCGACGCCCTGCCCGCGGAGGACGTCATGCGCTGGGCCTACGACGAGTTCGGCGAGCGGCTCTGCCTCTCGTGCTCGTGGCAGAAGCAGTCGTCCGTGCTCGTGCACATGGTCTCGGAGCTCGGGCTCGACGTCGACATCGTCGAGCTCGACACGCACCTCTTCTTCAAGGAGACGTACGAGACGCGCGAGCGGCTCGTCGAGCGCTACGGGCTCAACCTGATCGTCCCCGACGTCCTCACGATCGCGGAGCAGCACAAGGACGAGGGGCCGAATCTCTGGGAGACGAATCCCGACCGCTGCTGCCACATCCGCAAGGTCGAGCCGCTCCTCCAGGCGCTGGAGCCGTACGATGCGTGGGTCTCCGGCATCCGCCGCGAGCAGTCGCCCTCACGGGCGGGCGCACGCAAGGTGGAGCGCTCGGATCGCTACGGCGTCTGGAAGGTCCAGCCGCTCGCGGACTGGACGGAGAAGGACGTTTGGCGCTACATCATGGGAAACGAGATCCCGTACAACCCGCTGCACGACGCCGGCTACCGCTCGATCGGCTGCATGCCCTGCACCCGCCCGACGCGCCCCGACGAGGAGGAGCGCGCAGGCCGCTGGGCCGGCTCCGACAAGCTGGAGTGCGGCATCCACACCAACACGCAAGTCGCAGAAGGAGACCGATGACCGACAACATCTTCGCCCACGAGCACCCCGAGTCCGAGCGCGCCCGCGGCGGCGGGTTCACGCTCTGGTTCACCGGACTCTCGGGCTCTGGCAAGACCACGATCGCGCACCTGGTCGGCCCAGCGCTCGACGAGCGCGGTCACGTCGTCGAGTACCTCGACGGCGACACGATTCGCACGCATCTCTCGAAGGGCCTCGGCTTCTCGAAGGAAGACCGCGACACGAACATCGAGCGAATTGGCTGGGTCGCTTCGCGCATCACGCGCCACGGCGGCACCGCCATCACCGCCGCCATCTCGCCCTACATCGAGACGCGCCAGAAGGCGCGTGACCTGGTAGAGCAGTTCGGGCCGTTCGTCGAGGTCTACGTAAACGCGTCGGTCGAGGAGTGCGCGAGGCGCGACACCAACGGTCTCTATGCCAAGGCCTACGCCGGCGAGATCAAGGGCTTCACCGGCGTCGATGATCCGTACGAGGCGCCGGAGAGCCCGGAGATCGTCGTCGACACCGACGCGCAGAGCCCGGAGGAGAGCGCCCAGATCGTCGTCCAGAAGCTCGAGGAGCTCGGCCTCGTCGAAGCGGAGGTGCGCGCGTGAGCGCCGTCATCACTACCGGCCTGATCGCCCCGCACGGCGGCGAGCTCGCGCCGCGCGCGGGCGAGCGTCCCGCCGGCCTCGACTCGCTCGAGGTCGTCACGCTCACCTCGCGTGAGCTCTCCGACCTCGACATGCTCGCCTCGGGCGCGCTCTCCCCGCTCCGCGGCTTCATGGGCAGGGAGGACTACGAGAGCGTCGTCGAGTCCATGCGGCTCGCCGACGACCTCCCCTGGGCGCTGCCCGTCTGCCTCGCCGTGAAGGAGGCGCCCGCAGGCGACCGCGTGGCGCTGGCCGACGAGAGCGGGCGCGCGCTCGCCGTCCTCGACGTCGAGGAGGTTTACGCCTACGACAAGGAGCGCGAGGCGGAGCGCTGCTTCCGCACGACCGACGGCGAGCATCCGGGCGTCGCGCGGCTCTACGCGCAGCACGAGCAGTACCTCGCGGGCGCAGTCACCGTGTTCGAGCGGCTCGAGCCGGGCTTCCCCGAGCTGCACCGGGATCCGGCCGACACGCGGGCGCTCTTCGCCGAGCGCGGCTGGAAGCGCGTGGTCGGCTTCCAGACCCGCAACCCCATCCACCGGGCGCACGAGTACCTGACCAAATGCGCGCTCGAGACGGTCGACGGGCTCCTCATCCACCCGCTCGTCGGCGAGACGAAGTCGGACGACGTGCCCGCCGCGACGCGCGTGCAGGCCTACGACGTCCTCGTCCGCGACTACTACCCGGCCGACCGCGTCGTCGTCTCGGCCTTCCCGGCGGCGATGCGCTACGCGGGGCCGCGCGAGGCGATCTGGCACGCGATCTGCCGCAAGAACTACGGCTGCTCGCACTTCATCGTCGGCCGCGACCACGCCGGCGTCGGCAGCTACTACGGCACCTACGACGCGCAGCTCATCTTCGACGAGTTCGAGCCGCACGAGCTCGACGTCGAGCCGATGTTCTTCGAGCACTCCTTCTGGTGCAAGGCCTGCGGGCAGATGGCGACCGCGAAGACGTGCCCGCACGGCGGCGACGACCACGTCTTCCTCTCGGGGACGAAGGTGCGCGAGCTGCTCGCGGGCGGTGAGCTCCCGCCCGAGGAGTTCACGCGCCCCGAGGTGGCGGAAATCCTCATCGAGGCCTACCGCAGCTAGCAGCCCGGGAGCGACGTGAGGTCGCGCGCGTGACGTGGGAGCTGAGCCTCACGGGGCTCCTGATCGGGCTCCTGGTCGGCATGACGGGGATGGGCGGCGGGTCGCTGATGACGCCCATCCTCGTGCTCGTCTTCGACTTCAACGTCGTGCTCGCCGTGGGGACGGACATCCTGCACGGCGCCATCTTCAAGACCATCGGGGCGGCGCGGCACCGCGTGCTCGGTCACGTGCACGCCCGGCTCGCCTTCTGGGTCGCCCTCGGCTCGGTGCCCGCTTCGCTCGCCGGCGTCTACATGATCGAGCTCCTCAAGGACATCTACGGCGAGGATCTGAACGACGTCACCACTCGCATCCTCGGTGTCGCCCTCATCCTGGGCGGTACGGGCTTCCTGCTGAAGACGTTCGTCCACCGGCGCGAGCCGGACGACCGCCCGTACCGGCTCACCGGGCGCGACCGCGCCATCGCGCTCACGGGCGGCGTCCTCGGCGGCTTCGTCCTCGGCCTCACGTCGGTGGGGAGCGGGACCTTCTTCGCGCTCATGCTCCTCCTGCTCTTCCCGTTGACGGCCGCCAAGGTCGTCGGGACTGACATCTTCCACGCGGCCGTCCTCCTCTGGGCCGCCGGGCTCGCGCACCTCTCGGCGGACAACGTCGACCTCGCCGCGACCGGCTGGCTGGCGCTCGGGTCGATCCCGGGGATCCTGATCGGGAGCCAGTGGACGGTCCGCCTGCCCGAGCGCGCGATCCGGGTCGCGCTCGGCCTCGTGCTCCTCGCCGCGGGCCTGCGCCTGGCGACCATCTAGTGCCCCTGAAGGGGCACGGGCGCCGCCGTCCTTAGAATTCGCGGGTCGTGCGACGCCCCGGTATGACCGTGCTGGCCGTCACGCTCCTCGTCGGCAGCGTGGCCGCGTTCACGTACACGCAGAAGCTCAAGCTCGAGCGCTCGCCCGTCGGCACCGCCCGCTTCTTCGAACGTTGGCTCTCGCCGGAGTGCGAGTGTCCGCGCGAGACGACGCGGCTGACCTTCCGGCTGAGGCAGCCCGAGCGGCTCGACGCGACGATCGTCGACGTCGGCGGGGACTTCGTGCGGACCCTGCTCACGGCATCCGAGGAGGAGAGGGGCACGGTCGAGCTGGAATGGGACGGGCGGGACGAGGCCGGCCGGGTCGTGCCCGACGGCGACTACCGCGTCCGCGTCCGCATGCGCGACGAGCGCCGCACGATCGTCATCCCGGTGGACGTCCACGTGGACACCGTCCCGTCGCGGGCGCGGCTGCTCGGCGTCTCGAGAACGACGCTCGCACGGGGCGAGAAGATCGAGCTCGCCTACGAGACGAACGAGTTCGGCCGGCCGATCCTGCTCGTGGACGGCGAGCCCGCCGCCGGGGGCGGGGAGCGGGCGCCCGGCCGCAGCACGGTCGTCTGGGGGGGCCGGGTGCGCCGCGCGCTGCTCCCGCCCGGCCTCTACTCGGTCTCGCTGGTCGTGGAGGATCGCGCCGGCAACCGCTCGGAGCCGACGGCCTCGACGGACGTCGCCGTCATCGCCGGCCCGAGGTGAGCGCGCCGCCGCTGCTCGTGCTCGGCGTGCGCCGCTCGGGGACGACGCTCCTCCGGGTCGTCCTCGACCGGCACTCCGAGCTGGCCGTTCCGGACGAGTCGTACTTCGTGCCGCAGCTGGCCGACCGCCACGGCGGGCGGATCGACGCCGACGGGTTCGTCGACGACCTACGGCGGCTGCCCACGCTGCGCGAGTGGGGCGTCTCCGCCGACGCGGTGCGGCCGCGCCTCCGCCCGGGGATGGGCCTCGGCGAGGCCGTGGGCGCCGTCTACGAGGCCTACGCGGACGGCCTAGGCAAGTCCCGCTGGGGCGACAAGACGCCGATGTACATGCAGCACCTGCCGCTCCTGGAGCGGCTCTTCCCGACGGCGCGCTACGTCCACCTCGTGCGCGACGGGCGCGATGCCGGGCTCTCCTTCCTCGCCATGCCGCGCGGGATCGTGACGGAGAGCTGGGGGCACCCGCGTACGCCCGGCGGCTTCGCCTGCCAGTGGAGGAGCGAGGTGCGCGCCGCGCAAGCGCTCGGCGGCCGCGTGGGGAAGCGCTACCTCGAGGTCAGCTACGAGGAGCTCGTCGCGGACTCAGCGGCCGTCGTCGAACGGATCTGCGCCTTCGCCGGCCTGCCGTACGAGCCGGCCATGCTCGAGTACGAGGGCACCGTGGACGTCTCGGCGAAGCCGCACCAGCAGCGCCTGCGGCAGGCGCCGACCCCGGGCGTGCGCGACTGGCGCGAGGACATGGCGCCTGAGGACGTGACGGCCTTTGAGGCGGTGGCGGGCGACCTGCTCGCCGAGCTCGGCTATGAGACGGCCACGCGCCCCGCGGCCGCCGCCCGCGCGCGGGGACGGGCGGCGCTCGCCGCCTACGC
>JBOHAK010000270.1:0-1930 GCA_050697795.1 Gaiellaceae bacterium | reverse complement strand
ACCGGCTGCCCGTGCTGCCGCGGCCGGGCGCCGAGCGCGCCTTCGCCGACATCGACTTCGGCTCCACGCGCGCCTACGGCCTCGCGACCGGCGGCCAGCTCTACCTCGGCGAGGCGAGCGGCGCGCTCGCCGACCCGCGCTACCTCGACCGGCTCGCCGGCGAGCTCGCCGACGTGCGCCACCCGGCCACCGGCAAGCCCGCCTTCGCGGTCAAGCGCAAGGAGGAGCTCTTCAGCGGGCCGCTGGTCGCGAAGGCGCCCGAGCTCGTCCTCCTCCCCCACGACGAGCGCATCCACGTGGAGGCCTCGCGCCGGCCCTGGCCGGCGGCCTTCGAGCGCCACGAGCGGCTCGACCCCGAGGTCGGCTACGGCTACTCCGGCCACCACGGGCTGACCGGGATCCTCGCCGCCGCCGGCCCGGGCATCGCCTTCGGCGCGGCACCCGAGAACGCCGAGATCACGCAGCTCCCGGCCACGATCTGCCGCCTCCTGGGGCTCGAGCTCGAGGGCGTGGACGGCGCGCCGATCGACGAGCTCCTGACCGCGGGCGGACGGGGCGCCCGCCGCGTGGCCGCGGCGGACGGACGAGCCCGTGGCGACGAGCCGGTCTACTCGGCCGAGGAGGAGGCGGTGATCCTCGAGCGCCTCCGCGACCTCGGCTACGAGTAGCCGCCCGCGCTCGATCCCCGGAGCCTCGAACCGAGCTTGTGTTCCACACGCACAAAGTCCCGCAGCCGCCTCTTCCCGGCGTCTCGAGGAGAGAGACATGGCCGAGCGAGCGGGCTCGCGAGCTTGTGCTGGTGAAACACAAGCGCCCGCGGCGTCCCCGCCCAGGGGCATGATCCCCGCGTGAGCGAGGTCCGCGCCGAGGAGCGCCTGCGGGACGAGGACGAGGGCGTTCCGCGCCGACTCGGGCTGGGCGCGCTCGCCCAGGACGCGGCGATCTACGGCGGCGTCCGCGTCCTCCTCAAGTCGCTCGCCTTCCTGCTCGTCCCGCTCTACGCACGCTTCCTGACCCCGGCCGAGTTCGGCGTGCTCGAGCTCGTGCTCGCCTTCACCGCCCTCGTCGACGTCTTCATCAACCTGAGCGGCGTCCTCGCGCGCTTCTACTTCGACAAGGACGACCCGCGCTGGCGGAAGCAGGCGATCACGCTCTACTTCCTGATCGAGTCGATCTACCCGGCCGTCCTGATCGGCGCGCTCATCCTCTTCTCCGACCGGCTGGCCGGCGCGGTGACCGGCGAGGCCGTCTACGCGAGCCTGATCGTGATCGCGCTCGTCGACCTCTATCTCACCAACATCGTCGACATTCCGATGGCGCTCTGCCGCCTGCGGCGGAAGCCGTGGACGTTCGCCTTCTATGCCCTCACCCGGGGGCTCACGCAGGTCACGCTCGCCGTCCTGCTCGTCGCCGTGTGGCAGTTCGGCGTGAAGGGGATCCTCGTCGCGTCGCTCGTCGCCTCCTGCGTGGTCTTCGTCGTCACCATCCGCGAGTACGCGCGCGACCTCGTTCGCAACGTCGACTGGAGCGTGGGCCGCGAGATGATCTCCTTCGGCTGGCCGCTGATCATCAGCGCGTTCGCCTTCTACGCGCTCAACCTGGCCGACCGCTTCTTCATCAGGTACTACCACGGCCTCGCGGACAACGGCCTCTACGGCGTCGCCTTCCGCTACAGCCAGATCGTGCTCGTCGGGGTGTTCGCCTTCCGCATGGGCTGGCCGCAGTGGCACTACTCGTGGCTCGACTCCGACCGGCATCCGGAGATGGTGGCGCGCGGGGCGAACTGGTTCGCCGCCGGAATCGGGTTCCTGGTCGTCCTCGTGTCCGCCTGGATCCTGCCGCTCTTCCACCTGATCATGCCGGAGCGGTTCTGGGACGCCACCGTGGCGGTCGCGCCGCTCTGCCTCGCGGCGATGGCGACCGGCGCCTA
>JBOHAK010000269.1:0-4183 GCA_050697795.1 Gaiellaceae bacterium | reverse complement strand
GAGCTCCGTCACCGCGGACTCCTCACCGACCAGCATGCGGGGCTCGCCGCGCGTCACGACCTCCGCGAAGGCGCCGGCACCAGGCCCGGACGGCACGAGGTTCGCGCCGAGATGGCAGAGCGCCGTGAAGCGCCCGCGCCCGCGCAGGGCGGCGAACCGGCCGAGGCCGCGGCGGGCGACGTCCTCGAGGAACACGCGCTCGATCGGCTCCTCTGCACAGAACTCGAGGATCTGCGGAAGCCGAGGCCGCTTGACCAGGCGCGCCATGCGCAGGGACGATAACGCCATGCCCATCCACGTTCGCGCCGAGCCCGGCGACTACGCCGAGGCCTGCCTCCTGCCCGGAGACCCCCTGCGCGCCAAGTACGTCGCAGAGACCTTCCTCGAGAACGCCGAGCAGCGGAACTGGGAGCGCGGCATGCTCGGGTACACCGGCACCTTCCGCGGCAAGCCCGTCTCCGTGCAGGCGACCGGCATGGGCTGCCCGTCGGCGGCGATCGTCGTCGAGGAGCTCGCCATGCTGGGCGTCAAGCGGATGCTCCGCATCGGGACCTGCGGCGGCCTCCAGGCCGACCTGAAGCTCGGCGACCTCATCGTCGCGCTCTCGGCCGTACCGGCCGACGCGACCGCCACCCACATCGTCGGCGAGCCCCACGCGCCGACCGCCGACTGGAGCCTCGTCCACGGCGCCGTCCACGCCGCGAAGGAGCTCGGGAAGCCCGTTCGCGTCGGCCCGATCGTCTCGAGCGACGTCTTCTACAACGCCGACGACGGCCAGTACCGGCGCTGGTCCGACCGCGGCATTCTCGCCGTCGAGATGGAGGCAGCCGTCCTCTTCACGCTCGGGGCGCTGCGAAAGGTCAAGGCCGGCTGCCTGCTCACCGTGAGCGACGTCGTCGTCGAGGGCGAGTTCGTCCGCATCTCCGACGAGGAGATGAAGGCGGCCGTCGACCAGATGACGGAGCTGGCGCTCGCCGTGGCGACGGACGAGCACTAGGCCGTTGGCGGGCGACGTCGTCTTCGTCGTCAACCCGGCCTCGGCGAACGGGTCGACGCGGAGGCGCTGGCCCGAGATCGCCCACCTGGCCGCCGAAGCCGGCCTCGTCGGCCCGGCCCTGCTGAGCGAGGCCCCGGGCCAGATCGCAGACCTCGCCCGCCGCGCCTGCGAGGACGGAGCACGGCTCGTCGTCGCCGTGGGCGGCGACGGAACCGTCAACGAGGCCGTCAACGGCCTCATGCGGGTCGAGCCCGAGCGGCGGGCCGAGCTGGGGACGGTCCCGCGGGGGACGGGCAAGGACTTCGCCCGCAGCTTCGGCATCCCCACCTCCGTGGAGAGGGCGCTCGGCGTCGCCCGCGACGGGGCCGTCCGGACCGTGGACGTCGGGCGCGCGTCCTTCGTCGAGTGGGACGGCACCCCTGGGGAGGCCTACTTCGCCAACTTCGCGGGCGCCGGGATCAGCGGCGCCGTCGCGGCGCGGGCGAACACGAGCTCGAAGGCGCTGGGCGGCAAGATCGCGTTCCTGCGGGCGACGACCTCCGTCTTCATGCGCTGGAAGAACTCGGTCTACGAGGTCCGGATCGACGGCGAGCGCCGGTCGGGACGCATGCTCGAGGTGATCGCCGCGATCGGCGACCAGCTCGCGGGCGGAATGCGGCTGGCGCCCGAGGCCGATCCCGAGGACGGGCTCTTCGACGTCGTCCTGATCGGCGACGCGACGAAGGTCGACTTCGTCCGCACGCTTCCCGGGATCTACCGCGGCACCTACCTCCCGCACCCCCGCGCCGAGGTCGTCCGCGGCCGCCGGCTCGAGATCGAAACGGCGACCCCGCTCCCGATCGCCCTCGACGGCGAGCAGCCGGGGACGACTCCCGCCGTCTTCGAGATCGAGCCGGGCGCCCTCCGGCTCCGGGTGCCCTAGGCGGCGGGAGTTCCGCCGGAGGCCGAGCCGCGGCCCGTGCCGCCGCCGACTGCGCGCCCGGGCGCCGGCGACGCGGCTTTCTCCGTCGCCTTGCCGGTCGTCTTCTTCGTGCGCGCGCGTGTCGTCGTCTTGCTCGCGGCGGTCTTCTTGCCGCCCGAACCGGACGCGGAGCCGCCCTCGAGCTTCGTCAGCCGCTTCTCGAGGCGCTCGATCTGCTTGCGGAGGTCCTGGAGCTCGTCTGCGGCGGCCAGCCCGACCTGGCCGAGCGCGCGGCGCGAGGCGCCGTCGAGCCTGCCCTTCGCGGACGCCGCGCGGCCGAGCGCGTCGGTGACCCGGTCGTTCTTGCCGAGCTCGTCCACGAGCCGCGTGATCGCTTCCTCGCCGCGCTTCGAGAGGCGCCCGAGGGTGCCCTCCGTCTCCTGCTTCCCTGTCGCCATTCGGCCCTCCGTGGTCGCTTCCCGCTCGGGACCATACCCATCGAGGTCATGCGCTGGGACGCTCGCTGCGCCGGAACAGCGGGCGTCGGACCGCGAGCCGGGCGGCGAGGTAGAGGAGCGCGAGGAGGACGAGGAGCGGAGCGATCGTCGCCGCGGCGACGAAGATCCAGCCGACGACCGTCACGAAGCCGTGACCCGCAGTGCGCCAGGCGTCCACGATGCCCCAGCCGCCGCCGTCTCCGGCCACGAGGACCTGCCGCTCGTGGACGTCGAGCGAAATCGTCGCGAAGGTGACCTGGTCGTCGAGGAACCGGAGCCGGCCGCGGGCCTGCTCGAGCTCGAGCTGCACCTCGTTGAGCTGCGACTGGACGGCGAGCGCCGCCGCGACGGTGTCGGCCTGCTCGAGCAGCTCGAGCAGCTGGCGCTCGACCGCCTCGAGGTGGCGCGCGCGCGACCCGAGGTCGACGAGCTCCTGCGAGACGTCCTGCCCGCTCTCCTCGCGGGCCTCGACGCGGCCGAGGTCCGAGAGGCGCTCCATCGCCTGGGCGTAGCTCCGCTCGGGCACGCGGACGACGAGCGTCCCGGCCACGAGCTGCCGCTCCGTTCCCTGGGACGCACTCGAGCTCACGACGAACCCGCCGAGCCCGAGCGCGACGGTGCGTGCGCGGTCGACGGTGCTGCGGAACTCGTTGCGCGGGACGGAGAGCGAGAGCGAGGCCGTCTGGATGACACGCGGCCCGACCGGGGGCAGCGAGCCGCCGCCTCCGGAGCGCTGCGCGGCCGGCTCCGCCTCGCCGCCGCCCTCCTCCTCGGCGACCGCGGTGTCGGCCGCGGCGGCGCCCATGTCTCCCGATTCGTCGTCAGCGCCTCCACCGGAGCATGCGGCCGACGCGACCGCCAGCGCAGCCACGAGCAGTGCGAGCAGGATCTTCCTCATCGTGTCCTCCTTCATCTCGCTTGCTTGGACACGAGCGCGGCTGCGAAAGTTCCGCCTTCGATGGAAGGCTTCCGCTTCGCCACCGACCTGCGCGTGCGCTTCAGCGAGACGGACGCGCAGGGCGTCGTCCACAACGCCGTCTACCTCGTGTGGTTCGAGATCGCCCGCATCGCGTATCTCGCGCGCTTCCCCGGCGGGTACAAAGGGCTCGTGGAGCAGGGCATCGACGCGACGACCACCGAGGCCCAGGTGCGCTACCGCGACGGCGTCCGCTTCGACGACGAGCTCCGCATCCACGTCCGCGCGATCGACGTGCGCGGGGCTCGCTTCCGCTTCGAGTACGTCGTCGAGCGGACGAGCGCACCGGCCGCCGTCGTCGCCGACGGCTGGACTGCCCACGCCTGCGTGAACGCACAGACGCTGCGACCCACGCGGATGCCGCCCTGGCTCGCCGAGGCGATCGTGGAGGCGGAGCGCTAGAGATGACCGAGGAAGCGCGCCTGGAGACGTCCGAGTACGGTCTCTGGCCCGCCACGGAGGGCTGGTTCGTGGTCAACGTCCGCGACGCGGCCTGGACGACGAGCGAGGCCTTCGGCGAGGTCTGCTTCTTCGAGAGCGACGCGGTGTCGTTCGCCGACGTCGGGTACAGCCTGCTCGTGTTCCGGCCCGGTCAGCCGAGCGGGCTCTACCACCGCGAGGCCAACCAGGAGGACTTCCTCGTCCTCGCGGGCGAGTGCCTCCTGCTCGTCGAAGGCGAGGAGCGGCGGCTCGAGGCGTGGGACTTCGTGCACTGTCCGGCCGGCACCGAGCACATCTTCGTCGCCGCCGGAGACGCCCCGTGCGTGATCTTCATGGCCGGGGCCCGCACCGGGTGGCCCGAGAAGGGGATC
>JBOHAK010000268.1:0-2499 GCA_050697795.1 Gaiellaceae bacterium | reverse complement strand
GCGTCGTCCGCGCCAGCCGCGCCGCCGCCCACACCGCCGCCTCGACCTCGCGGAAGACGGGCACGCCGTTCGCACGGAGCGTCTCCGCCGCGGCGCCGCGCCAGTACATCGTGTGGACGAGCAGCGGCCGCCCGCTCTCCTCGGCGGCCTGCGCCATGCCCCTGGCCGTCTCCACCTCCTGGCGGTCGAACTCTTCCGAGTACTGCGAGTAGCCGCCGAAGTAGCCGGTCAGGAGGGCGGTGTCCACCTCACCGGACTCGAGGAGCGCCCGCGCGACCTTCGCAAAGCTCGAGATGTTCTGCTCGCCGCCGCCGGCGAAGTCGACCGGGTTCGTCAGCGTCGCCGTCGAAGGGAGCGCCTCGGCGAGCCGCGCCTGCGTGGCCTCGGAGAGCACGGGAAGCTCCAAGGCCTCGGCGGCGACCAGGTCCGAGGCGACGACCGTGTGGCCGCCCCCGTCCGCGGCGAGCGCGATCCGCCGCCCGCGGGGACGGCGGCCGGCGAGGAGCGCCTGCGCCAGGTCGACGACCTCCTTCGGCGAGCGGACGAGCTCGATCCCCGCTGCGACGCACGCCGCCTCGATCGCCGCCAGATCGCTCGCCAGCGCGCCCGTGTGCGAGCGCGCGGCGCGCGCGCTCGCCTCGGTGGCGCCGCCGGCGAGCAGCACCACCGGCTTCCCTGTCGAGGCGCAGGCCCGGGCGAACGCGCGGCCGTCGCGGAAGTCCTCCAGGTAGACGGCGATCAGGCGCGTGGGCTCGTGGGCCGCGTACGACTCGACGAGCTCCCACGCCTCGACGTCGGCCTGGTTCCCGAGCGAGACGAAGCGGGAGAACCCGAGCCCGAACTCGGCCCCGATGAGCCCGATCTCGAGGGCGAGGTTGCCGCTCTGGGAGATGAGCCCGACCGAGCCCGGCTCCAGCTCCTCCGAGGCGAGCTCGAACTCGGCCTGCGCGTCGTAGACGCCGAGGCAGTTCGGGCCCACGAGGACGGCGCCGGCGGCCCGGACGCGCTCCGCGATGGCGCGCTCGCGGGCGACGCCCTCCGGGCCCATCTCGCCGAGGCCCGCGCTGATGGCCACGATTGCCCTCGCGCCCGCGGCGATCGAGGCCTCGACGGCCTCCTCGAGGCCCGCCGCTGGGACGGTGATGACGACGAACTCGGGCGCCTCGGGCAGCTCGTCGAGGGCGGTGTAGGCCCTTCGCCCGAAGATCTCGCCGCCCCTGCGGTTGACGAGGAAGACCGAGCGGCGCCCCTCGCCCTTGATCGCGCCGCGGGCGAGCCAGAACCCCCACTTGCCGGGCACCGCCGAGGCGCCGAGGACGGCGACCGAGCGGGGGTCGAAGAGCGCCGAGAGGTCGCGGCTCACTTCAGAAGATTGCGCGAGATGATCAGCCGCTGGATGTCGGACGTCCCCTCCTCGATCTCCTCGAGCTTGGCGTCGCGCATCCACTTCTCGACGGGATACTCGCGCGAGTAGCCCCAGCCGCCGAGGGTCTGCACCGCGGCCCACGTGCACCACATGGCCGCCTCGGAGGCGAACAGCTTCGCCATGGCCGCCTCCGCCGGGACGCTCTCGCCCGCGTCGATCCTCCGCGCCGCCCGGTAGACGAGGAGCCGCGCCGCGTCCACGCGTGTCGCCATGTCGGCGAGGCGGAAGGCGACCGCCTGGTGCTCGGCGATCGGCTTCCCGAACTGCTCCCGCGACTGCGCGTACTCGACCGCGTACTCGAATGCCGCCCGCGCGATGCCGGTCGCCGAGGCGCCGAGCGTGATGCGCGAGCGGTCGAACGTCCGCATGAGCCCGTAGAAGCCCTGTCCCTCGTCCCCGAGCCGCCGGTCCTCCGGAAGCTCGGCATCCTCGAGGAACATCTCCGTGTTCACGATCGCGCGCTGGCCCATCTTCCGCATCGGCTCGCCGAACGTGATGCCCGGATCGCCCCTCTCCACGACGAAGGCCGTGATGCCGCGGGAGCGCGCGCCGGGCTCGACCGTGGCGAAGACGACGTAGTACTCGGCGAGGCCGCCGTTCGAGATCCAGGTCTTCTGACCGCGGAGGCGGTACGTGTCGCCGTCCTTCGTGGCCGTGGTCGTGATCGAGGCCGCATCGGAGCCCGACCCCGGCTCGGTCGTGGCCAGCGCGGTCAGCGGCGGGCGCTCACCGGCGATCGGCTCGAGCCAGCGGCGCTGCTGCTGCTCGCTCCCGAGCTCCACGATCGGCTCGGCGAAGAAGCCACCCGACGTGATCAGGTTCCCGATCCCGGCGCAGCCTCGGCAGAGCTCCTCTTGGACGATGCAGCCGGTCAGGCAGTCGGTCATGCCGCCTCCGCCGACCTCCTCGGGGAGCATGAACGACGTGAGGCCGAGCGCGGCGGCCTTGTACCAGACCTCCCAGGGCGTCTCGACGTCCGCCTCGTCGACGGCAGCGGCGATCGGCCGGATCTCGCGATCGGCGAACTCCCGGCAGACGTCCCGGATCTCGCGCTGCTCGGGCGTCAGCCCGAA
>JBOHAK010000267.1:0-2371 GCA_050697795.1 Gaiellaceae bacterium | reverse complement strand
TGATCCCCGTCTGGCCGGTCGGAACGAAGACCGAGCGGAGGCCGCGCTGCCGGGCCGCGCGGTCGAGCTCGACCGCCACGGTTTTCTTGCCCACGGCGCAGTCCGAGCCAACCGTGAGGACGACCGAGGCACCGTGTACGAGGTTCGCCCCGGACGGGACGCTCAGATCCGCCGGGGGCCGCCGGTAGTCCCGGAGCTCCACCCCGTGCTCCCTGGCGAGCGCCGCGAGCTCCGGATCGTCCGCGAGGAACTCGTGCATCCCGGCTTCGAGGTCCAGGCCCGCCTCGACCGCCTGGCGCAGGATGCCGCGCCACACGGGCGGCAGCCGACCACCTGCGACCGCGACGCCGACGAGGGCCGTGGTCGGTTCGTACGGAAGCGCGTCGACGACCGACCCGACGACGGGGACGCCCTCGACGGTCTCCCCCACCCGCCCCGAGTCGAGCACGGCGACGACGGGATCGGTGCCGTAGCGGATGACGCCGTAGGTCGTCTTCCCGTAGTGATCGTCGCCGGAGTAGCCCTCAGCCAGTACGAGATACCGCTTCATCCACTCCCAGCCCGGGTCGGTCGGAGGGCACCTGGACGCCGTCCGCGAACGCGACGCCGGGCCACGGATCCTCGGCCAGCAGCAGGTTGCCGTCGAGGTCGAGGTGGTCGCAGAGGCTCCCGACCTGTGCCGCGGCGGCGATCCCGAGCCCGGACTCGACCATGCACCCGAGCATGACGCCGAGCCCCAGGGCGCGCGCGGCGTGCGCCATGCGAACCGCCTCCCGGATGCCGCCGCTCTTGGCCAGCTTGATGTTGATGCCGTGTGCCCGCTCGGCGCACGCTGCGACGTCGGCGAGCGTGTGGCAGTCCTCGTCGACGTAGATCGGAACCGGCGACTCCCGCTTCAGGCGGGCGCCGCCCGGGTCGCCGGCGGGCAGCGGCTGCTCGACGTACTCGACGCCGAGGCCCGCGAGCTCGCGCACGGCCTCGAGCGCCTCGTCCGGCTCCCAGTATTCGTTCACGTCGACCTGGAGCGGCAGCTCGGTGACGCCGCGGACGGCGCGCACGCGCTCGACGTCGAGGCCGTCACGGGCGCCGAGCTTGAGCTTCAGACGTCGGAACCGTCCGCCCACGGCCTCCGCACGACGGGCCATGTCGTCGGGGTCGCCGAGCCAGATCGTCCACGAGGTCGGCGGTCCGCCCCGCTCGAGCCCGAGCAGGCGCCAGACCGGCTGGCCGACGAGCTTCCCGCAGAGATCGTGGAGGGCCGCGTCGACCGCCGCCCTCGCGGCCTGGTTCCCGCGAAGCTCGGCGAGGCGCGCCTCGACGGCCTCCAGCGCGAAGGGGTCGTCCCCGAGCAGGCCGGCGGCCTCGTCGAGGAACGCCTCGGCTCCTGCGACGGTCTCCTCGTAGTGGTCCTGGGGCTGCGCCTCGCCGAAGCCCGACACGCCGTCGAGGGCGAGCTCGACCCAGAGGACGTGCTCTTCGACGCTCGTCGAGCGCGAGATCGTGAAGGGCTCCTCGAGGCGGAGCGTCGCGCGGCGGTGGGTCAATCTCACGGCGGATAGACTATGCCGCTCCGCGCCTGTAGCTCAGGGGATAGAGCGCGCGCCTCCGGAGCGCGAGGTCGCAGGTTCGAATCCTGCCAGGCGCATGCGGGGCTGCCCTCCAGGTGAGGGCCGGCCGCCCTGGCGGGAGTCCAGGAGCCCCGGCGCGAGGGTTTGCGAGTAAAATCGCGTACTCCGGAGATGCAACTGGACGAACCGCTGAGTACCCATGGCACGGCCTACGCTCCCACGCCTCAGGCGCGGACGAGCCCCCGGCTCGGGGGACGTCGCCGAGCGGACCGAGCCGCGCATCTCCGAGCTCGCGGCTGACGGCCTGACCTGGGTCCACGCGGACCGTCCGGGCGAGGCCGAGGTCGCCTACCTCGCCGAGCGCTTCGGCTTTCACGAGCTCGACATCGAGGACGTCCTCTCGAAGCGGCAGCGGCCGAAGATCGACGAGTACCCGGACTACCTCTTCCTCGTCCTCCACTTCCCCTTCTACGACAAGAGCGTCCAGCGCCTGAACGCGGCCGAGCTCGACCTCTTCATCGGCCAGGACTTCCTCATCACGCTCCCGAACGTCGAGCTCCTGCCGGTGACGTACCTCCTGCGCCGCTGCGAGGACGACGCCGAGCGGCGCGAGGAGCTCTTCTCGAAGGGGTCCGGCTACCTCCTCTACCACGTCCTCGACGACCTCTTCGACTACTGCTTCCCGATCCTGGACAAGATCGGGACGAAGCTCGACGCGATCGAGGGCGCCATCTTCGAGGAGCGCTCCGAGGAGGTCGTGCGCGACATCTCGAACGCGAAGCAGGAGATCATCGCGTACCGCA
>JBOHAK010000266.1:0-2115 GCA_050697795.1 Gaiellaceae bacterium | reverse complement strand
TCGCCCACCTCGGCGGGGCACGACGCGTCGAGGCGCTCGAGTGCGGCGAAGCTGCCCGCGAGCGCCTAGTCGAGAAGCTCGGAGCCGGAGCGGAGGTCGCCGCCACCCGCGACGACCTCCTCCGCCTGGCTCAGGAGCTCACTTCCAAACGCTGAAGAGCTCCCATGCGTCCGTGAACTCCGCGCCGGGTCGCTGCATCATGCACCAGTCAGTGCCGGTCTCCCGCAAGCAGGCGCTCTTCGACGTCCCGGCCGGTCCGTACGTCGCGGCGAGCACTGCCGCGATGTGCGCGGCCTGCTGCACGACCGCCGCCTCGAACTCCGGGCCGGGAACCTCTGGGCCACCGGGACTGCGTGGGCGGTTCACCGGCTGCCACGAGAAGCCGATCCGGCGCGTCGCCGCGGCGTCGAAGCGCCTCTCCGCGTAGAACTCCACCGCGTTCACCTGCTCGGCGACGAACTTCATCATCTGGTCGAGCGGAACCTCCGTGTTCCCGTGGCCGCTCTCGAAGTTGAACGCGTCTCCGCCGAGGGCCACGTAGCCGCCGCCGTTCGTGAAGGGCATGAAGCTCTCCTTGAAGAACGCGCGCGCCGGCAGGACGCGGCTACCACCGGCCCTCACTAGCTCGAAGAGGTGCTGCTGATAGTCGACGAGATGACGTCGCCGGTCCTCGAGCCTAGAGCCGGGGACGCCGTGCCTGCGCGTGTCGGCGTAGACCTCGTGCGCCAGCCAGGGGACCTTTCCGGCCATGTCGTTCCAGAAATCGCCGTCCAGGAGCCACGCCTTCATCTCCTCCTTGTAGGCGGGCACGTCCGGGCGGTTCTGGTGGCTCTGCGAGATGCCGATCTCGACGATTCCGGGCGCGGTCACCATGCCGGGAACGCCCTCGTAGAGGCCGCGGACGAGGTCCCGCATCGCAGTTCTCGTATAGCCGGGCGTGAGGCCGTCCGCGTGCACCGCCTGGTCGCGCCGCGTCGTGTAGTCGAGCTCGTTCAGGAGCCAGGTGTGACCGAGCTCCGGCCGGAAGTTGATCGCGGCCATCCGCCGCCGGAACTCGACGCCCGCGTCGTACCAGCTCCCCTTGCCGGCCGCGATCCAATTGAGCGCCCAGCCCGTTTGGTCGCCCAGTCGCATCTCCGCGACCGAATGGAACTGCGGCCCCAGGTCGCGTACCTCGCGGTAGACCGATCCCGGGCGAAGTCGCGTCTTGTCTTCATCTCTGGGCGGGATGGAGATGTAGTAGTCGGCGCAGGCGGCCGGATTCGCCGCGAGTGCGTCCATGAGCGGCCGCCAGCGGTTCGCCGTCCAGAACACGATCTCGACCCGCTTCGTGCACGCGGCCGTCGTGCTCGCCTGCGCGGCCGGCGCGACCGCGCCGACCTCCGGATCGTCGTCGCCGCAGTACGCCGGGGCGGGCGCGCCCTCGGTGCCGTCGTCGCAGAGAGCCGGGTCGACCGGGCTTGCCGCGGGCTCGTCGGCCCCCGCGGCCCCGCCGGCGACCATGAGCGCCAGCGACACCGTCAGGAGCAGGGCCAGGAAGGGTCTGCGCATGGGAACCTCCTCGTCGTTCCCGAGGAAGGACAGGCCCCAGTCGATCGCCATTTCCCTGGCCCGACGCCGGCCGCAGAAGCCCGCGTCCTGGCCTCCCCAGAGTTTGTGACAAGAGTCTCCTACCTTCGTTCCACAAGGTCAAGAGCACCCCGACGACTAAGATCAGCCTCGATGCCGCCCGAGCCCAAGCTCCTCGACGACCGGCAGCTCGACGCGATCCTCGAGCGCCTCGACCGGCTCTGCGACGAGGTGCACGCGGTCAACCGCCGCTTCGAGACGGCCGAGGGTCTCATCCGCATCGCCCACGAGCTTGCGACGCTGAACGAGTCGCTGCAGACGTTGGCCTACGCCGCTCTGGGGCAGCAGGCGCCGAATGTCCGCCGCCGCCGCTCTGCCTAACGGCTTTCAAGAGGGCTTGACGAAGCATCAGCTATGCCGAGCGACGCTCCGTCAAACCCTCCTAGCGGCGGTCAGGCCACCAGCCGCGCTCGTCCCTCACCCTCGAGTCCTCGCCGAAGAAGTGCGAGAGCGGACCGAGCACGAGCAGGCCGACCAGGAGTAAGA
>JBOHAK010000265.1:0-2281 GCA_050697795.1 Gaiellaceae bacterium | reverse complement strand
GCGGCTACTTCTCGGTCGGGGAGGGAGAGACGACCGTGCGCATGACCGTCTCCTACGACATCCGCGACTTCGAGGCCTGGGCCGTCTCCACGGGCCATCCGACCGAGCACGGCCCCCAGCTCCTGCGCGCCGAGATCGACCCGGCGGCATAGTTCTGGGCGCCTACTAGGGCGCGACGCGGTCGGCGTCCACAAACGCCTGGTACGTGACCGGCATCTCCTCGGCGAGGAAGCGCTCGCACGCCTCCGCATAGCGCCGGATCTCACGCTGCGCGGTCTCGGCGGCGCGCAGGGAGACGAAGTTCATGAGCGAGCGCGCGTTCACCGTCCAGTAGAACTCGGTGTAGGCCCCAACCGGCATGACCGAGCGGGCCAGCTCGCGCGCGACGCCCAGCTCGACGAGCCGCTCGTAGGCGGCGAACGCGGTCTCGTAGACGGCGCGGAGCTCCTCCCGGGTGGTCTCGGCGACCTCGGGCTCGACCGGGTCGAAGGAGTACGTCCCCGGCTTCCCGACCTGGGTGCGCACGTCGTCGGCGGCCGGCACGTAGAAGTCGTCCGTGGCCCGCGCGTAGCGCATGCTGAACTCGTTGAACGAGCCGACGCGGTGCCGGAACCACTCGCGGGCGACGAAGATCGGCGCCCGGACGTGGAAGCGGAAGGCGTTGTGCTCGAACGGTGTGCCGTGCCTGTCGCGGAGCAAGAAGCGGACGAGGCCGCGGTCGGCGTCGTCCATCTCCTCCTTGCGGCGGGCGAAGCTCACCCGGGCGGCGTTGACCACCGAGAGGTCGCTTGCCATCGAGTCGTCGAGACGGACGAAGCCGTGGTCGAGGACCTCGATTGTGCGGCTTTCCGGGATGACGCGCTCCGCCAGGCTCACGCGTTCGAGTCTAACGGCCGACCAGGCTAGAGTTCGCTGGACGAGATGCGCGTGGCGGGCTCATCGATGCGAACTCTCGCGCCCGCGGCGTGCCTCGTCGTCGCCGCACTCGCGCTCGCCGGCGCCGCGCAGGCCCAGAGGCCCGAGCGCCCGCTTCCGACCCTGGCCGCCGGAGCCGACGACGCGCTCTTCCGCGCGCTGGCCGAGGGTCGCCTGAGCGAGGCGCAGTACGCGCTCGAGCGGGCCCGAAGCCTCTTCCAGCTCGCCCGGGTGCGCCGCGAGTTCGGCGACGTCGAGAGGCCCGCGCGCCGCGACGCGACCCTCTTCCTCCGCGACCTGGCCGCGCGCAAGCGCGAGCTCACGGGGCCCGAGCGGCAGCTCGCCGAGGCGCTCCTCGCCCGGCCCGACGACCAGGACGTCCCGATCGGCAACGGCTGGACCGTCACCGAGGCGGCGGGCAGCCCCGTCTGCAGCGCCCTGCCCGGCACCGGCGTCTGCGTGCACTGGGTGGACTCCACCTCGGACGCGCCGAGCCCCGACGACGTGAGCCCCGCGAACAGCGTCCCCGACTGGGTCGACCTCACGCTCGCGACCTGGGAGAACGCCTGGGCGCAGGAGATCGCGGCGATTGGCTACCGGGCCCCGCTGCCGGACGGCGTGCTCGGGGACGACAACCGCCTCGACGTCTACATCGACGACCTCGGCGTCGACGCCGTCTTCGGCTACTGCACGAGCGACGACCCGGGCGTGGACGTCCCGGGCGACTTCGACATATGGGCGTACTGTGTCGTTGACGACGACTACGCCCCGGGGCAGTTCGGCACGGCCCACACGCCGAAGGAGTTCCTCCAGGTGACGTCGGCCCACGAGTTCAACCACGCGTCGCAGTTCGCCTACGACTGGCTGGAGGACGTCTGGCTCCTCGAGGGCACGGCCACTAACATGGAGGAGACCGTCTATCCGGATGTCGACGACAACGTCTCGTTCCTCCGCGGCTTAAGCCCGCTCAGCGTCCCCGGCTCGCCGCTCGACCGGGGCGGGTTCTTCGACTCGGAGTACGGCGCGTGGATCTTCTGGCGCTTCCTCGAGGAGACGATCGCCGGCGACGACCCGACCATCGTCCGCGAGGTCTGGGAACGGGCCGACGCGAGCGCCGCCGCCTTCGGCGACCAGTACTCGCTCCAGGCGGCGCGAACCGAGCTGGCGCAGCGCGGGCACGTCTTCCGCAACGCGTTCGCCCGCTTCGTGACGGCCAACCGGCTGCGCGACTACGACGACGCCGCGACGGCCGGGTACCCCGTGCCGCCGCGCACGGCCGCCTACAGCATCGGGCCGAAGAACCGGAGCATTCCGCGGAGGTCCTGGAAGATCGGCCACCTCGCGGCCCGCTTCTTCAGCTTCCAGC
>JBOHAK010000264.1:0-4524 GCA_050697795.1 Gaiellaceae bacterium | reverse complement strand
GTGTCGGATTCGAAGTCCGCCTGGATCCGCTTGAGGTTGGCGCGGCAGTCCGAGGTCAGGTACGCGCCGGGATCCTCGCGCTCCTCGCGGTTGCGGAAGCACGTCACCCAGACGCGGGCGACCCGCGCGTCCCACGGGAGCGGCACGAAGGTCTCGGGCTCGGGGACTCCGACGAGCTCCGCGGCCTCCGGCCCGTAGCCGATGTAGTTGCCGTGCCGGTCCGTGAAGAGGTTCGCGGTCGCGCCGTAGACGAGCTGGAAGCCCTTGCCCGCGATCGTCTCCCAGTGCGGCGAGGGGACGCCCTTGCCCATGATCCGGCCCGTGACGGACGGGAACTGGTAGTAGACGTATGTGATCCCGAGCTCGTCGATCGTCCGGCGAACCTCGGCGATCCTCTCGTCACGGCCCTCGGCGCTGACGAACGCTTCCAGGTCGGTCGGCACGGGCTCCCTCCTCGTCTCGGCGGGCGGCGCGCGGGCCGCCGGTACAGGAAGGGCAATACTATTGCCCGCCGCGGTCCGTCTCTACGGCGACGCGACCACTCCTGGGCCGACCGCCGTGTGCGGCGAGCGGTAGCGGCCGGGGCACCGTTCGAGAGCCCCGCGGGACCGGCCGGGGCACCGTTCGAGAGCCCGCGGGACCGCCCGGGGCTCCGCTCCCTGCGACGACATCGCCCGAACGCACGCGCCGCGGATCAGCCCACCTCGGTCAATCAGCCACCTCGTCAGGTTGACGCGCGGGCGCGCGTGGGGCCGCCGCGGGCCACCCTCCGGTTTCAGCCTATCGCGGAGATTCGCGCGCGTGTGTCGCGCATTGCGCCGGAATCGTGCGCGGCCTGTTGCGATGTGGCCACAGCCGAGGCTTTCGCCGCGGCCCCGGCTAGCCCGTGTCCGCCTGGCGCGTGATCAGGTGCTCGTAGAGCGCCCGGTAGAGGCCGATCGCCTGTCCGACCTCCGACGGGTCGACGTCCGCCCCGCCGTCCGCGCGCCGCGCGACGTCGCGAGCCGCGTGGAAGCTCGCCAGGACGTCGGGATCGATGCCCTCCTCGGCCGCCCGCTCGAGCTCTCCCTCCTCCAGGGGATAGCCCTGTTCGAGCAGCATCCGCTCGAGCAGGCCGTCGAGCTCGGGGAGCGCATCGGCGGGATCGTCCCGCACGAGCGGCTCGAGCGCCTCCCACTCGCTCTCCCAGATGTGCCGGTCAAGGCCCGGATCGCGCATGCCGGGGTGATACCTCCGCGCGCCGCTCTCAAACGCCCGAGGAGGCCACTAGACTCGCTCGCGTGAACGTGCTCCTCGTGGGCGCCGGCGGGCGCGAGCACGCCGTCGCCTGGAAGATCTCGCAGAGCCCCCGCCTGGGCGAGCTCCACGCGGCGCCCGGAAACCCCGGCATCGCCGCGCTCGGCGCCTGCCACCCGCTCCGCTCCGACGACCCGGAGGCGCTGCTCGCCCTGTGCCGCGAGGCGGGCATCGACCTCGTGGTCGTCGGCCCGGAGGCGCCGCTGGTCGCCGGCCTGGCCGACCACCTCCGCCACGCGGGAATCGCGGTCTTCGGACCCGGTGCCGCCGCGGCGCAGATCGAAGGGTCGAAGTCGTTCGCCAAGGACGTCATGCACGCGGCGGGAGTGCCGGCCGCCGGCACGCTCGCCGAGGCGCGGGCGCCCTGCGTCGTGAAGGCTGACGGGCTGGCCGCAGGCAAGGGCGTCTTCGTCTGCCGGACTGAGGCCGAGGTCGCGGACGCGCTCGCCCGCGCTCGCAGCTTGGGCGAGGAGATCGTCGTGGAGGAGCTGCTCGAGGGCGAGGAGGTCTCGCTCTTCGGGCTCTGCGCCGGCGATGAGGCGCTGCCGCTGGCACCGGCCCAGGACTTCAAGCGCCTGCTCGACGGCGACGAGGGGCCGAACACGGGCGGAATGGGAAGCTACTCGCCGGTGCCCGGCCTGACCGCGGAGGAGGCCGAGCAGCTCGTGGAGTCCGTTCATCGCCCCGTCCTCCGCGAGCTCGCGGCTCGCGGCGCACCGTTCCAAGGCCTGCTCTACGCGGGCCTGATGCTGACCGACGACGGGCCGCGAGTGCTCGAGTTCAACTGCCGCTTCGGCGACCCCGAGACCCAGGCGATCCTGCCACGGCTCGAAGGCGACCTGCTCGAGGCCCTCGCGGCGGCAGCGGCGGGCACGCTGGAGGGAGTCGAGCTGGCGGCCGGACACGAGGCCGCCGTGACCGTCGTGCTCGCGGCGAGAGGCTACCCCGACGCGCCCGAGACCGGCGTGGCGCTCGACGGCATCGCGGAGGCCGAAGCCGAGGGCGCCCTCGTCTTCCACGCCGGAACGGCCTTGCGCGGCGGCTCACTCGTCAGCTCGGGCGGCCGCGTCCTGAACGTCACCGGCGTCGCGTCGTCGGTCGCGGAGGCGCGCGAGCGGGCGTACCGCGCGGTCGAGCGCATCGAGTTCGCCGGCGTCCAGTACCGTCACGACGTCGCGCTTCGAGCCGTTCATGCCGCCGCCTGACGAAAGCCCGCTCCCCCTTCCGATCCTCGAAGAGTTCGAGGCGGCGGGGCCGCTGGTCGCGATCCTCATCGGGTCGGAGTCCGACCGGGAGGCCATGGAGCCGGCCGGTGTCGAGCTCGACAGCCGCGGGATCTCCTGGGAGCTGCGCGTGCTCTCGGCGCACCGCGACCCCCGCGCGGTGGCCGAGTACGCCTCGACGGCTGCGCTGCGCGGCGTGCGCGTGATCATCGCGGGCGCCGGCATGGCGGCGGCGCTCCCGGGCGTCGTGGCCGCCTACACCGACCTGCCGGTTATCGGCGTCCCGCTCACCTCGTCGAAGAGCGTCATGGGAGGGCTCGACGCGCTCCTCTCGATCGCGCAGATGCCCCCGGGCGTCCCGGTCGCCTGCGTCTCGGTGAACGGCTCGCGCAACGCGGCCGTGCTGGCCGCCAAGATCCTGGCCCAGGGCGGTGGCTACCCGGGGACGCCCGGCCGGCCGACAGCCGAATCGTAGGAGCGGCGGGGCAAGCCTGGACGCTCTCTAGACTGCGAAGCGTGATCGCCCGCTACTCCCGCCCGGCCATGAAGCGCGTCTGGTCGGAGGAGCGCAGGCTCGCATGCTGGCTCGAGGTCGAGCTGGCGGCGCTCGACGCGTGGGCCGAGGTCGGTCTCGTCCCACGCGAGGCGGCCGCCGAGGTGCGCGAGCGCGCCGTCCCTCCGAGCCCGGCGCGCGTCGCCGAGATCGAGGAGCGAACCCAGCACGACCTCGCCGCGTTCGTGGACGCCGTCGCGCAGGACCTGGGGCCGGCGGGACGCTGGCTGCACTACGGGCTAACTTCGTCGGACGTCCTCGACACGGCGACGGCGCTCCAGGTGCGCGAGGCGGGCACTCTGATTCTCGAGGACGTCGACCGGGCGCTCGCCGCCGTGATGCGCCGCGCCGAGGAGCACCGGGACACGGTCACGATCGGGCGGACGCACGGCATCCATGCCGAGCCGCTCACCTTTGGCGTGAAGCTCGCCGGGTGGGCCTTCGAGCTCGAGCGCGACCGCGAGCGGCTCGTGACGGCGCTGGCCGCCATGCGGAGCGGCAAGCTCGCCGGCGCGGTCGGCACGTACGGCGGCGGCGACCCCGAGGTGGAGCGCTTGACCTGCGAGCGGCTCGGCCTCCTGCCCGAGCCGGTCTCGACGCAGGTGGTGCCGCGCGACCGCCATGCCGAGCTCCTCGCGGCCCTCGCCGTCTGCGCGGCCTCGCTCGAGCGGTTCGCGACCGAGATCCGCCACCTCGCGCGAACCGAGGTGCGGGAGGTGCAGGAGCCGTTTCGCAGCGGTCAGAAAGGATCGTCGGCCATGCCCCACAAGCGGAACCCCGTCGTGGCGGAGCGGATCTGCGGCCTGGCAAGGGTCGTGCGGGCGGCCGCGCTCGTCGGGCTCGAGAACGTCGCCCTCTGGCACGAGCGCGACATCTCCCACTCGAGCGCCGAGCGGGTCGTCCTGCCCGACGCGTTCCTCGCTCTCGACTACATGCTCGATCGGTTCGCGAAGCTCGTCGACGGTCTCGTCGTCGACAGCGTCCGGATGCGGCGGAACCTCGACGCGTCGCACGGTCTGGTCTTCAGCCAGCGAGTCCTCCTGGCGCTCGTCGCCGCCGGCCTCGCCCGCGACGACGCCTACCGGCTGGTGCAGCGCCACGCGCTCACGGCCTGGGACGAGGAGCGCGACTTCCGCGAGCTGGTCGCGGGGGACCCCGAGATCGCGGACCGCGTCGGCGCTGCGGCGCTCGCCGAGGCCTTCGACCTCGGGGACGCCCTCGCCCACATCGAAGTGCTCTTCGAGCGCCTGGCCGCGCTCGCCGACCGCATCGCCGAGCGAAAGGAGGAGGCAGTCCATGCCTGAAGCCGTCCACGTGGCAAGCGGGAAGGTCCGGGACATCTTCGAGCTCGACGCCGAGCGTCTGCTGCTCGTCGCGAGCGACCGGATCTCGACGTTCGACGTCGTGCTGCCGACCGAGATCCCCGACAAGGGCCGCGTCCTCACCGGCCTC
>JBOHAK010000263.1:0-5656 GCA_050697795.1 Gaiellaceae bacterium | reverse complement strand
CGCGCCGAGCTCGTCCGCTACGCGCTCTCCGAGGGGCTGCTCGAGGAATAGGGATACGGTCCAGCCGCCGTGAGACCGCCGCGCAGGCGTAGCAGCGCGACGGCGGTGAGCAGTCCGGTGATCGCATCGCTGGCGAGGCACCAGTCGCAGACCGCGTCGAGCACGACGAGCTGGATCACGAGCAGGTACGAGGCGAACAGCAGCGCGGCGAGCGCGACCGAGGCCCCAACCGCCCGTGCCGCTGCCCCCGTTCCGAGCGCCGTGGCCCCGACGAGCAGGTACGCGGCGAGCCCGAGCGCCGCCACCGGCACACCGAGCAGCTCGGCGTAGGCCGAGCTCTGGACCGTCTCGCAGCCGCCCGTGGAACACGCGAGCTCCGCCCCCGTTCCGCGGGCCCAGACGAGATAGCCGGAGAACGCTGCACCCGCGAGCGCGAGGAGTCCCAGGGAGACGCGCAGGAGCCTGTCGCTCATCGAGCGAGCAGGGCCTCGAGCCGGGCCCGGATCTCCTCGGGGCCGAGCGACGCGACCGGAAGCGGCTCGAGCGCGCCTCCGGTCGGACCCGCCTCGAACGAGGGCGTGCCCTGGATGCCGGCGGCTTGCGCGGCGCGTTGCGCGGCTCCGAGCTCGCGCTCGACGGCGTCCGACCCGCGCTCGCCGAGCATGCGCGCGGCGTCGAGCCCGCGGACCGAGCGGCCGAGCGCGCGGAGGAAGTCCTCGGTGACCAGCCCGCGTTCTCGGCGCCCTGGTTGCCGTAGAGCAGGTGCACCACGTGCCAGAGCCGCGCCTGCGCGCCGGCGGCCAGGGCGGTCCGGAGCGCCGTGTCCGACTCGGGCCCGATGAAGGCGAGGCCGCGAAAGACGATGCGCACGTGGCCGGGCCGTACGTACTCGTCCACGATCGCCGGGAAGGCGTCCTGCGCCCAGAGCGCGCAGTAGGGGCACTGCAGGTCCGCGTACTCGACGAGGGTGACGGGCGCGTCCGGCGAGCCGAGCGCGATCTCGTCCTGCGGGATGCCGCGCAGGAGCCGCTCCGTCTCGTCTGCCGCCGCGACCGCCTCGGTGGGCGACGCGTCCTCGTGCGCGACCGGCGCAGGCCGAGGGGCGTCGTCCCGGCCCCCGAGCATGCTCGCACCGACCATGAGGGCGGCGAGCAGCGCCGCGCCCCCGAGCACGATCCCCACGCGGAGGCGCGTCGGCCTCGGCGAAGGCTTGCCCCGGACGACCACTACTGCACCACGAGGACGTCGCATTCCGCCCGGCGGAGGACAGTCGAGCTGACCGATCCGAGCACGAGCCGCCGGAGGGGCGTCCGCTCTCGCCGGCCGACGACGATCAGGTCGGCGCCGAGCTCGCGCGCCGTCTGCACGAGCATGTCGGCGGGCTCGCCGGACGGCTCGAGGTAGTTGGCCGTGACGTGGCGGCGGAGGAGCAGGCCACGCGCCTCGCTCAGGAGCTTGGCCGAGCAGTCCTCCGGCCCGGTCGCGACGGACGCGACGGAGAGGGACGAGCCGTAGGCGACGAGGTCCGCGGCGGCATCGAGCGCGCGCCGCGCGGCCTCGGAGCCGTCGTAGCCAACGAGGATGCTTCTGGCGCGGGCTGCCATGAGCTCACCTTGCCGGCGCCGCCAGCGTCCCTCCTCCGGGGACGGCACGGGACGCGCTGCGGGAAACTACGGATTCGCCAGGAGTCGCCGTACCGCGCCGGCGACCACGAGGTCCTCGCGCGCGGGCACGACCTCGACCCGGACCTCCCCGAGGAAGCCGAGCAGTCGGGCGATCGCCTCCCGGACGTCCGCGCGGTTCTCGCCCACACCGCCGGAGAACGCGAGCGCGTCGACGCCCCCGAGGGCCACCGCCATGGCGGCCGCCGCCTGCGCGATGCGGTAGGTGTAGACGGCGAAGCCGAGCGGCTCGTCGAGCCCGCCCAGCGCGGCGAGCCCGGACTCGTGCTCGAGCGAGGAGTCCAGCTCCTCCACGGACAGGTCCCGCTCGCGGAGCAGGTAGAGGAGCGCGCCCGGGTCGACGGAGCCGGACCGGGTCGCCATCGGGACGCCCTCGAGCGGGCTGAAGCCCATCGTCGTGTCCACGGAGCGGCCGTCGAGAACCGCCGTGACGGAGCAGCCGCCGCCGAGATGGCACACGACGAGGCGGCGGACGCGCAACCGCTCGGCGACCGAGGCGACCGCCAGGCCGTGGAAGCCGTATCGGCGGACGCCCCACTCCTCGCGCCAGCGGGACGGGATCGCGTAGGTCGCCGCCCGGGCGGGGATCGTGGCGTGGAAGGCCGTGTCGAAGACGGCGACGTGGGGGGCGGCTGGGAGCGCCCGCCGGGCCTCCTCGATCGCGGCGAGGGAGGGGACGTTGTGGAGCGGCGCGAGCGCGGAGAGCTCGCGGATCGCGTCCACGACCGTCTCGTCGATCCTCACGGGGTCCCGGAAGCGGGCGCCGCCGTGGACGACCCGATGGCCGACCGCGTCGGCCGCCTCGAAGCCGTCCACGGCAACGGACGCACCGTCCTCGTCGACGACGGACAGCTTGAGGCTCGTGGAGCCCGCGTTGACGACGAGGATCCGGCTCAGAAGGGCCAGGTCCAGTCCCGGATCTCCGGGTGGTCCTCGCCGTGCTCGCGCGTCCAGGCCCGGGCCTCGCGGCGACGGTCGGCCATCTCCTGCCGCACGTGGGCGGCCTCGGTCTCGAGGCCGGGCACACGGTCGACGACGTCCATCACCAGGTGGAAGCGGTCGAGGTCGTTCAACATGACCATGTCGAACGGCGTCGTCGTCGTGCCCTCCTCCTTGTAGCCGCGCACGTGGAGGTTCCCGTGGTTCGTGCGCCGGTAGGTGAGCCGGTGGATCAGCCATGGGTAGCCGTGGTAGGCGAACACGGTCGGCTTGCTCGTCGTGAAGAGCGAGTCGAACTCGCTGTCCGGAAGCCCGTGCGGGTGCTCGCTCTCCGGCTGGAGCCGCATCAGGTCGACGACGTTGACGACGCGCACCTTCAGTTCGGGCAACCGCTCGCGCAGGATCGCCGCCGCCGCGAGCGTCTCGAGCGTCGGGATGTCCCCGCTGCAGGCGAGCACGACGTCGGGCTCGCCTCCCTCGTCGTTCGAGGCCCAGGCCCAGATCCCGACCCCGCGCGCGCAGTGGTCGACGGCCTCCTCCATGGAGAGATAGTCGAGAGCCGGCTGCTTGCCCGCCACGATCACGTTCACGTAGTGCTTGCTCCGCAGGCAGTGGTCGGCGACCGAAAGGAGCGTGTTCGCATCGGGGGGCAGGTAGACGCGGATGATCTCGGCCTTCTTGTTCACCACGTGGTCGATGAAGCCCGGATCCTGGTGCGAGAAGCCGTTGTGGTCCTGCCGCCAGACGTGGGAGGAGAGCAGGTAGTTGAGGGACGCGATCGGCCGCCGCCACGGGATCCCGCTCGTGACCTTCAGCCACTTCGCGTGCTGGTTGAACATCGAGTCCACGATGTGGATGAAGGCCTCGTAGCAGTTGAAGAGCCCGTGCCGGCCCGTCAGGAGGTAGCCCTCGAGCCAGCCCTGGCACAGGTGCTCGGACAGCACCTCCATGACCCGGCCGTCGGGACTCAGGTCTTCGTCGGTCGGCTCCGTCTCCGCCTCCCACGTGCGACCGGTGACGGCGAAGACGTCGCCGAGGCGGTTCGAGGCCGTCTCGTCGGGCCCGAACACGCGGAAGGTGTCGGGGTTCCGCGCCACGACGTCGCGCACGAAGCCGCCCAGGACCCGCGTGGCCTCGCTCGAAGTCTTCGCCGGCTTCGGCACCTCGACCGCGTACTCGCGGAAGTCGGGGAGCGCGAGGTCGCGGAGCAGCTCGCCGCCGTTCGCGTGCGGGTTGGCGCTCATGCGCCGCTCTCTCTCCGGCGCCAAGCCCGTGAGCTCGGGCACGAGTCGACCCTCGTCGTCGAACAGCTCCTCGGGCCGGTAGCTCCGCATCCACTCCTCGAGCTGCCGCAGGTGGTCGGCGTTGTCGCGCACCCCGGCGAGCGGCACCTGATGCGAGCGCCACGTCCCCTCGACGGGCTGCCCGTCCACCTCCGCCGGGCCGGTCCACCCCTTGGGGGTCTCGAGGACGATCATCGGCCAGCGCGGGCGTCCGCCGTTGCCGTTCGCGCGGGCCGCCCGCCGGATGCCGTCGATCTCGTCGAGCGCCTCGTCGAGCGCGGCCGCGAATTCCTGATGGACGCGCTCGGGCTCGTCGCCGGAGACGAGCAGCGGGCGCCAGCCGTAGCCCTCGAAGAGGGCGTGCAGCTCCTCCTCCGGGATGCGGGCGAGCACCGTCGGGTTGGCGATCTTGTAGCCGTTCAGGTGCAGGATCGGCAGCACGGCGCCGTCCCGGCGAGGATTGAGGAACTTGTTCGAGTGCCAGCTTCCCGCGAGCGGGCCCGTCTCCGCCTCGCCGTCGCCCACGACGCAGGCGACGAGCAGATCCGGATTGTCGAACGCGGCGCCGAACGCGTGCGCGAGCGCGTAGCCGAGCTCGCCGCCCTCGTGGATCGAGCCGGGGGTCTCCGGCGCGGCGTGGCTCGGGATCCCGCCGGGGAACGAGAACTGCCGGAAGAGCTCACGCAGGCCGCCCTCGTCCAGGGCGGCGTTCGGATAGAGCTCGGAGTACGTGCCCTCGAGGTAGGCGTTGGCCACGTTGGCGGGCCCGCCGTGGCCCGGGCCGGTGATGAAGATCGCGTCCAGGTCGCGCGCGCGGATCGCCCGGTTGAGGTGGGCGTAGACAAGGTTCAGGCCCGGCACGGTGCCGAAGTGACCGAGCAAGCGGGGCTTGATGTGCTCCGGTTCCAGCGGTTCGCGCAGGAGCGGGTTGTCGAGCAGGTAGATCTGCCCGACCGAGAGGTAGTTGGCCGCCCGCCAGTACGCGTCGAGGAGGTGGAGCTCCTCCTCGGTGAGCGGCTCCCGCGTCACGGCCTCGATCCTAGACACGATCCGAGCCTGCCCGCCCGGGCCCTATCGCTACCACGTCTTCGCCCGCATCCGGCGCTCCGGGCGCCGCACCCGCACGCGTGCGTCGACGGCCACGCAGCGGTCGGGCAGCGCCAGCACCGGGTTGAGATCGAGCTCGGCGACGGCCGGAAGCTCCTCGCCGAGCAGCGCGAGCCGGAGAACGATGTCGACGAGCGCCTCCGCGTCCGCGGGCGGCGCGCCGCGGAAGCCGGCCACGAGGCGGCCGGCCTTCCCGCTCGAGACGAGCTCCTCGGCGTCGGCGTCGGTCAGCGGCGCGATCCGGAAGGCGGCCTCGCCGATCAGCTCCGCGAGCACGCCGCCGGGCCCGAAGGCGACGAGCGGGCCGAACACCGGGTCCTGCACGAGCCCGGCGAGGAGCTCCGTCCCCCTGGCGATCATCGGCTGGACGACGAGCGGCGGCCCGATCCGCTCCGCCGCCTCACGCACGGCGTCCGCATCGCCCAGGTCGAGGGCGAGGCCGCCGATCTCGGTCTTGTGCACCCCGGGCGCGGCCGTCTTCACCACGGCCGGGTAGCCAAACGCCTCCGCCGCCTCCACCGCGTCGTCGATCGTCGCGACGGTGCGCTCCGGGACGAGCGGCAGGCCGTAGGCCTCGAGCAGCCGGCGCGTCTGTCCGGGCGTGAGCCAGACATCGTCCGCCTCGGCCAGCGCCTCCTCGAGGAC
>JBOHAK010000262.1:0-2460 GCA_050697795.1 Gaiellaceae bacterium | reverse complement strand
CGCCGCGACGGTCGAGGCCGACACGAGCGACTACCCGGTCGTGCGGGCGATCTTCGTCGGCGAGTCGCCCACCGTCCTCGCTCCGGAGGTCACGGAGAACGGGCAGCCGGTCGCCGATCTCGTGGCGACGAACCTCGGCCGGGCGAAGAGCATCTCGCTCCTCATCGACCGCTCGCAGTCCATGGCGGGCAAGCCGGTCGCCGACGCCGTCGACGCGGCGCGCGCCTTCGTCGCGGCGAAGCCGCCGGAGGACCGCATCGCGGTGACGACGTTCGCCACGCAGCCCACGGTGCTCACGAGCTTCCAGGCGTCGACGACGGACGCCGACTCGGCGCTCCGCACGATCGAGGTGGATCCGGCCAGGGGTACGACGCTGTACGACGCCGTCGTCGTCGCCTCGAACTCGCTCGCCTCCGAGACCTACCTCGGCCGCGTCGTCATCGTCGTCACGGACGGGAACGAGACACGCAGCAAGGCCTCGCTCGAGGACACGATCGTGGCGGCGCACAACGCAGGCGCCTCCGTCTACGTCGTCGGCATCGAGAGCAGGCTCTTCAATCCGGAGCCGCTCCAGCAGCTCGCCGAGGAGACGGGCGGGAACTACTACCCGGCCGCGTCGAGCGAGGCGCTCGACGCGGTCTACCAGTCCATCGCCGAGGAGCTCTCGCGCACGTGGAGGCTCGAGTACGTCACCGCCGCGCTCCCGAGCGAGAAGGTCAACCTCGTGGCCGAGGCCGGCAGCGAGACGGCCACCGCGCAGCTCGCCGCTCCCGGCGCGCCGGTCGTGAGGCGCACGCCCGCCGTCGAGGGGCGCCTCCCCGAGCAGTTCTTCGGGAGCGTCTGGGGCCAGGCGGCCTTCGCGCTCGTCGTCGGGCTCCTCGTGCTGATCGCTTGTGGCTTCCTGTTCGCGGCTCCCCGAGGCGCCTGGCTCAAGGGCCGGCTCGATCCGCATCTCGGCACGCGCCGGCGGGCGGTGAAGGAGCCCGGGGCCCGCGAACGCGTGCAGTTCGCCGCGGGGCTCTTCCGAGCCACGGAGGCCACGCTCGGCAAGTTCAAGCCGTGGAAGCGCCTCCACTGGATGCTGGAGCGAGCCGACCTGCCGCTCCGCACGCCGGAGTTCGTCTACATCATCGCCGGCGCGGGCGTGCTCGGAAGCCTGGTCGCCGCCGCCTTCACGCGCTCGGCGCCGTTCATCCTCGCCGGCCTCGGCGCCGGCCTCGTGCCCTACCTCTTCGTCTCCTACAAGGCGCGCAAGCGCGTCAAGGCGTTCGAGAACCAGCTCCCCGACCTGCTCATCACCATGGCGGCGGGCCTCAAGGCCGGCCACAGCTTCCGCCAGGCGCTCCAGAGCGTCGTCGACGAGGACCAGCCGCCCGCGTCCAAGGAGCTGAACCGCGTGCTCACCGAGACGCGCCTGGGGCGGCCGATGGACGAGGCGCTCCTCGACATGGCCCAGCGGATCGGCTCGAAGAACTTCGAGTTCGTGATCACCGCCGTCACCATCCAGCGCCAGGTCGGCGGCAGCCTCGCGAGCCTCTTCGACATGGTCGCCGACACCGTTCGGAACCGGCAGCAGTTCGCGAAGAAGATCAAGGGCCTGACGGCGATGGGACGGGCGTCCGCCTACGTGCTCATCGCGCTGCCGTTCTTCATCGCCAGTCTCCTGACGCTGATGAACTCCGAGTACATGCAGCCGCTCTGGCATACCGGGACCGGGCACAAGCTCGTCATGTTGATGTTCGTGATGATCACGGTCGGGACCCTCATCCTCCGCAAAATCGTCAACTTCAGGTACTGACATGCTCTGGTTGCTTCTGATCGCCGGCGCCTCCGTCGCCCTCGCCTTCTTCCTCCTCATGGACGTCGCCACGGCTCCCGCGCGAGAGCGCCTGGGCTCCATCCGGCGCGCCGCGACCTATGGCAAGACCCGTGTCCCCCACGGAAGCCAGCTCGACGACGAGACGTTCCGCGACCGCGCGCTCGTCCCCATGAAGACGAGCCTCGCCCGGGTCGTCCTCCGCGTGAGCCCCCGCGCGACCGTCGACTCCGTCACGCACAAGCTCCTGAACGCCGGGCTCAGCCGACGCGTCTCGCCGACCGGCTTCCTCGCCTCGAAGGCCCTCTTCGCGGTCGGCGGGTTCATCGGCGGCCAGGTCGCCGCGGGCGTGGCCGGCGTGCTCGCCTCCAAGGGCGTGCTGCTCGGCATCGTGTTCGCCCTGCTCGGCTTCATGGTCCCGGACGTCTTCCTCACCGTGAAGACGCGCGGGCGCAAGGAGATCCTCCGCGCGGAGCTGCCCGACGCGCTCGACCTCCTCGCCGTGTCGGTGGAGGCTGGCATGGGCTTCGACGGCGCGATCTCGAAGCTGACCGAGCACATGGACGGCCCGCTCGCGGAGGAGTTCGCCCTCGCCCTCGGCGAGATGCGCATCGGCGAGAGCCGGTCGAACGCCCTCACCAAGA
>JBOHAK010000261.1:0-4714 GCA_050697795.1 Gaiellaceae bacterium | reverse complement strand
GTCTACTGCCTCTCGAGCCTCGGGAGCGTCCGCCCGCGGGAGCTCGCCGAGGCGGTCCCCGGAGTTCCGCGCTGGTTCCAGCTCTACTGGTCTCGCGACCGGGAGTTCACACGCGACCTCGTGGCGGAGGCCGCCCAGGCTGGCTTCGGGGCCCTCGTCCTCACGGTCGACCTCCCGACGGCCGGTCCCCGCGAGCGCGACCTCCGCAGCGGCTTCAGCCTCCCCGAGGGCGTCCCCATGCCGAACCTCCCGCGGACCCTCGTCGGGAGCGAGTACTTCCACGACACGCTCGGCGAGATCGTCGACACGAGCCTCACCTGGCGCGACCTCGAGTGGCTGCGCTCCGAGTGCTCGCTTCCCCTCGTCGTCAAGGGCGTGCTCACGGCAGAGGACGCGCTCCTCGCGTGTGAGCACGGCGCCGCCGGCATCGTCGTCTCGAACCACGGCGGCCGCCAGCTCGACGGCGTCCCGGCCACGCTGGACGCGCTGCCCGAGGTGGTCGAGTCGGCGGGCGGGCGGGCGGAGGTGTACCTGGACGGCGGCGTGCGGCGCGGCACGGACGCCGTCAAAGCTCTCGCCCTCGGCGCACGCGCCGTGCTCGTCGGCCGGCCGGCGCTGTGGGGGCTCGCAGCGGGCGGCGAGGCGGGAGCGCTGCACGTGCTCGAGCTCCTGCGGGCGGAGATCCTCCTCGCGCTCGTCCTCCTCGGCTGCCCGACCCCGGAGGCCGTCGGTCCCGGCCACGTTCGTCCCGCACGGTGAGCGGGAAGGAGCGGAGGGTGGAGCGGGTCGCACTCGTCACCGGCGCCGGGACGGGCATCGGGCTCGCCGTCGCGGAACGCCTCCAGGCGGACGGGTTCGCGCTCGGCTTCCACACACACCGTGACGACGAGAGGTCGCGCACCCGCTTCGAGGAGGCCGCCGCGCGCGGGCCGGCCTCCTGGGTGATCGGCGACGTCGCGGAAGCGGGCGCGGCCGAGCGGCTCGTCGGCGAGACGGTCGCCGCCTTGGGCCGGCTCGACGTGCTCGTCAACAACGCGGGGATCACGCTCGCCAAGCCGGCGCTCGAGCTGACCGGGGACGACTTCGACGCGATCTTCTCCGTGGACGTCAAGGGCGCGTTCCTGCTCTCCGTCGCGGCGGCGAAGGAGATGCGGCGACAGGGCGGCGGCGGCGCGATCGTCAACGTCACGAGCGTCCACGAGCACGTGCCCCGCCCCGGCTTCGCGCTCTACGCCTCGGCGAAGGCAGCGCTCGGCATGCTCACGCGCTCGCTGGCGCTCGAGCTGGCGCCCGACATCCGCGTGAACGCCGTCGCGCCGGGCGCGATCGCGACGGAGCGGAACGAGGAGGCGGACGAGCTCGACCCCGACATCCCGCTCGGACGGCCGGGCACGCCGGCGGAGGTCGCGGCGCTCGTCTCGTACCTCGCCGGCGACGAGGCCGCCTACGTCAGCGGCGCGAGCGTGCTCGTGGACGGCGCCATGGCGCAGCAGGTGGTCGGCCGGCCCGCCGGGTGATCCCGCTCGTCAGCCACAAAGCGCTCGTCGCCCTCCACCCCACCGGCGACCACCCCGAGGGGCCGGCGCGGATCCGCGTCCTCCACGAGGCCTACCCGGACTTCGTGGAGGCGCGTCCCGCGACGGTGGAGGAGCTCGCGGCCGTGCACACGCGCGAGTACGTCGAGACGGTGCGCCACGTCTCCGCGAGCGGGCGGCCGACGCTCCTCGACGTGGACACGCTCTGCACCGAGACGACCTACGAGGCGGCGCTCCTCGCCGCCGGAGCGGCGATCGGGGCGGTGGAGCAAGGCGGCTTCGCCCTCGCGCGCCCGCCCGGCCACCACGCGCTCGCGGGCCGCGCGATGGGCTTCTGCGTCTTCAACAGCATCGCCGTCGCGGCCCGCTTCGCCCAGCGGGAGCTCGGGCTCGCCCGCGTGGCGATCCTCGACTGGGACGTCCACCACGGCAACGGGACGCAGGACGCCTTCTGGGAGGACGAGTCCGTCTTCTTCGCCTCCCTCCACCAGTGGCCGTTCTACCCGGGCTCCGGAGGGCCCGGAGAGGGCAGCTCGACGACGCTCAACGTGCCGCTCGCGGCCGGCGCCGGCGACGACGAGGTGCTCGGGGCGGTCGCGCGCGAGGTTGCGCCGGCGCTCGAGGCCTTCGACCCGGACCTACTGCTCGTCTCGGCCGGGTTCGACGCCGCCGCGGGCGATCCGATCGGCGGCCTGCGGGTGACCGAGGGGGGCTTCGCGGCCCTCACCGCAGAGGCGGGAAGGATCTGCGAGCGGGTAGCGTTCGTCCTCGAAGGCGGGTACAACACGCGAACCCTCCCGGGGCTCGTGGGCTCCGTGCTCGCCGCTCGCTGACCGACCATGGACGTCACCACGGACACCTTCGAAGCCGAGGTTCTCGAACGGTCGGCCGACGTGCCGGTCGTCGTCGACTTCTGGGCCGACTGGTGCGCGCCCTGCAAGGTGCTCGCACCGGTGCTGGAGCAGGCCGTCGAGCAGCGGAACGGCGACCTCGTGCTCGCCAAGGTGGACACGGAGGCGAACCCCGAGCTCGCGATGCGCTACGGGATCCGCGGGATCCCGAACGTCAAGGCCTTCCGCAACGGCCGGGTCGTGGACGAGTTCGTCGGCGCCATCTCGGCGCAGGCGGTCGAAGCGTTCCTCGACGGGCTCACGGGCCCCACGCCCGGCGAGCGGCTCGTCGAGGAGCTGTCCGCGAGCGGCGAGTTCCCGGAGATCCTCGGCCCGCTGGCCGAAGGGGACTACGAGCGCGTCCTCGAATGGCTCCTCTCCAGCCTCGAGGGAGCCGATCGCGAGCGCCGCGAGCGAATCAGGGACGTCATGGTCGCGGTGTTCGACGAGCTCGGGCCCGAGCACGACGTCACGACGCACTACCGCCGCCGACTCGCCACGGCTCTGTACTAATGCCGGCATGGACGCCCGCCTGACCACGCGGCCGCCCCGTCCCAACGAGGCGCAGGCCGTCACGGACCTCATCGTCGCGTGCGACGTGGCCGAGTTCGGGCAGCCGGACTTCGAGCTCGACGACCTGCTCACCGACTGGCACATGCCGGGCTTCGACCTCGAGCGGGACGCGGTCGTCGTCGCGGATGGCGAGCGAATCGTGGCCTACGTGAGCTTCGTCCGCGGCGACTACGTGGACGTCTACGTCCACCCAGAGCACAGAAACGCCGGCATCGGCAAGGCCCTCCTCGAATGGTCGGAGCGGCGGGCCCTCGAGCGGACGCCGCCCGGGAAGGAGATCCGGGTCGGCCAGGTGATCACGACCGGCGAGACCGGCGCTCGCCGGCTGCTCGAGAAGCGCGGCTACGAGCCCGTGCGGACGTACTGGCGCATGACGATGCGGCTCGCCGACTCGCCTCCGCCGCCTGCCTGGCCCGAGGGCGTGGTCGTGCGCACCTTCGACCAGGAGCGGGACACGCGGGCGGTGTACGCGCTCGTCCAGGACGCGTTCGCCGACAACGAGCGCCAGACGGCGGAGTCGTTCGAGGAGTGGCAGGCGGTCATGATCGACCGCGACGCCTTCGAGCCGGGGCTCTGGTTCATCGCGGAGTCGGGCGGGGAGATCGTCGGCTGCGTCCTCTGCCCCAACTACGAGGACGAGGGCTGGATCCGCCAGCTCGCGGTCTCCCGCGACTGGCGCCGCCGCGGGCTCGGGACCGCGCTCCTGCGCCAGGCGATGTCCGAGTTCCACCGCCGCGGCCGCCGGGAGCTCGGCCTCGTCGTCGACTCGTGGAACCGCACCGGCGCCAAGGAGCTCTACGAGCACGCCGGCATGCAGGTCTCCCGCGAGCACGTCCGCCTGGAGAAGACCCTCCAGGCGCCTGCCTAGCGCAGCGACTCGTACGCGGGGTACGAGCCGAAGACGCGGAGCTCGCGCGTGAGCCCGCTCACCTCGGCGAGCGTCTCGCTGACGACCGGCTCGAGCGGATGGCCCGCGAGCACAGCGTCGAAGCGGTAGCGCCACGGGGTGCGGGGGATCGGGCGCGAGACGAGCTGGACGAGGTCGAGGCGGTGGCGCCCGAACGGCTCGATCGCCCGGTGGAGCGCCCCCGGTGCGTGGTCGGTGACGAACGAGAACGCGGTGCGCCAGCTCTCCGCGTCCCGGTCGAGACGGGTGTAGGGCGCGACGGCCACGAAGCGCGTGAAGGCCTCCGGGTGGTCGCCGACGTCGCCCGCGATCACGGTCAGCCCGTACGTCGCGGCGGCGCGTTCGCTCGCGATGGCCGCCTCGGTCGGGTCGGCGTGGTCCGCGACCTCGTGGGCGGCGTCGGCGGTCGTGGCGGCGGCGATCGCCGTCGCGCCGGGGAGCGCGGCCAGCAGGCGGCGGCACTGGTCGAGAGCGGCGGGATGGGAGCGGACGACGCGGATCTCCTCGAGCGGGACGATCGCGGGGCCGACGAGGAAGTGGCGGATCGGGAGCACGGTCTCGCCCGTGATCGAGAGCGGCGACTCGTACAGAAGGTCGTGCGTCTCGTTCACCGGCCCGGAGAGCGAGCTTTCGATCGGGAGGACGCCGAAGGCGACCTCGCCCGCGGCCGCCGCCTCGACGACGGCCGTGAAGCTCGGGAGCGAGCGCAGCTCGGCGCCGCGCGGGAAGAGCCGGTCGCAGGCCGCCGCGCTGTGAGCGCCGTCGCGGCCGGGATAGGCCACGCTCGTCATCGTCCGACGGTAGCGGGT
>JBOHAK010000260.1:0-2065 GCA_050697795.1 Gaiellaceae bacterium | reverse complement strand
GAGATCAACGAGCAGGGGACGCCGATCCTGCTCGTGGAGCAGAACGCCCTCATGGCGCTCGACGTCGCGAACCGCGGCTACGTGCTGGAGACGGGCCACATCGCGCTCACGGACGAAGCGAAGGCCCTGGCGCGGAACGAGCAGGTCCGCAAGGCCTACCTCGGCGAGCAGTAGCGCGGCCGTTCCCGCGCCGCGTCGGAGCGGGGCGGCCGACTCCGGCCCGGGCAATAGACTCGGAGCATGCCCAAGACGCTGACCGGCGCCGAGCTCCAGCTCGACGATGCGCCCGCGCGCGAGTCCGAGCTCTTCCTCGTCGACGGCAACAACCTCGCCTACCGCGCGTACTTCGCTCTCCCCGAGGAGCTGGCCACGACCGAGGGGTTTCCGACCAACGCGCTCCTCGGCTTCACGAACATGCTCTTCAAGCTGCTCTCGGACTACCGGCCGAAGGGCGTTGCGGTCGCCTGGGACACGCGGCCGGTCCACCGCAAGGAGCTCTCGCCGGAGTACAAGATCGAGCGCCGGCCGATGCCGGACCTCCTGCGCGAGCAGTTCCCGCGCTTCCGGCCGATCGTCGAGGCGTTCGGCTACCGCAACCTCGAGTTCGAGGGCTGGGAGGCGGACGACGTCATCGCGACCCTCGCCGCTCGTGCCGACGCGGCCGGCGTGAAGACCTGTGTCGTCTCGACCGACCGTGACGCCTTCCAGCTCTGCACCGACAACATCTGCCTGATGATGACTCCGCGGGGCGTGGCCGACGTCCACGTGTACACGCCCGAGCGGGTCTTCGCGCGCTACGGCGTCACGCCGGAGCAGGTGCCGGACTTCATCGGCCTCAAGGGCGACACCTCCGACAACATCCCCGGCGTCCCGGGCATCGGGGACAAGACCGCCGGGCAGCTCGTCGCCCAGTACGGCTCGCTCGAGGGAGTGCTCGAGCACGTGGACGACCTCTCGCCGGCGCGGGCGAGGAACCTGCGCGAGCACGCCGAGCAGGCGCGGGAGTCGAAGGAGCTGGCCACGATGCGGCGCGACCTGCCGCTCGACTGCGAGCCGTCGGAGCTCGTGCTCGCCCCGCCGGACCGCTCCCAGCTGAAGGAGATCTTCCGGCGCTTCGAGTTCAGGAACCTGCTGGGGCGTGTGGACGAGCTCGACGAGGCGCTGCCCGCCGCCCCGGCGCCGCCGGTGGAAGGCGTCGAGGCGCCGTGGCACGAGGCGGAGCTGCCCGCCGTCGCCGGCGAGGCGGCCCTCGCGGTCGAGGACGGCCGCTTCGCCCTGGCGCAGGCGGGCAAGGACGTCCTCGTGGGGCCGTGGGAGCCGGAGCTCGCCACCCGGCTGCGCGAGGCGACGCTCGTCCTCCACGACGCGAAGGCGGCGCGGCTGGAGGCGGCCGACGACACGCTCCTGCTCGCCTACCTGATCGACCCGGGGCGCTCCACGTACCTGCTGGACGACCTGGCCGCCGAGTACGGCGTCGAGCTCGTCCCGGAGCCCGCGACGGACGACGACACCGCGGCGCTCGTCCGTCACGCGGCGGCGGCGCTCCGGCTGGCGCCCCAGCTCCGCGCGCGCGTCGAGGAGCGCGGGATGGAGCCGCTCTACCGCGGCGTCGAGCTCCCGCTCACGAAAGTGCTGGCCGCGATGGAGGACGTCGGCGTCCGCATCGACGCCTACCGCATGGGAGAGATCACGGCGCGGCTCGCCGACCGCATCGAGGAGCTGGAGGCGCGCGCGCACGAGCTCGCCGGCGAGGAGTTCGTGCTCGGCTCGACGCAGCAGGTGGCCCGCATCCTCTTCGAGAAGCTCGAGCTGACGGCCGGCCGGAAGGGGAAGACGGGGTACTCGACCGACGCCCGCGTGCTGCGCGCGATCCGCGGCGACCACGAGATCGTGCCGGTGATCGAGGAGTGGCGCGAGTACTCGAAGCTCCTGAACACATACCTCGGCCCGCTGCCGAGCCTGATCGGCGAGGACGGCCGGCTGCACACGCACTTCAACCAGGCGGTCGCCTCGACGGGGCGGCTCTCGACCTCGAGCCCGAACCTCCAGGCCATCCCGATCCGCA
>JBOHAK010000259.1:0-4534 GCA_050697795.1 Gaiellaceae bacterium | reverse complement strand
GGCGCAGGTCGCAGGCGAGCGCGAGCTCGCAGCCCCCGCCGAGCGCGAAGCCGTTGAGCGCCGCGACGGTCGGCTTCGGCATCGTCTCGAGCAGGTTCCCGCACTCGTGCCCGAGCTCGCCCCAGCGGCGCGCCCCGAGGACGTCGAGCCCCTGCATGTACTTGATGTCGGCGCCGGCGACGAAGGCCTTCTCGCCCGCGCCCGTGAGGACGACCGTGCGCGCCTCGTCGTCGGCGGCCAGCTCCGCGAGGCGGTCCCGCAGCGCTTCGAGGTGCTCGAGGTCGAGCGCGTTCATCGCCTCGGGCCGGTCGGCCGTGACGATCGCGGCCCCGTCGCGCAGCTCGAGCGCGATCACAAATGGCCCTCCAGGGGCACTAGGCGCCGACGGACGCGTTGGCCCGCAGGAAGTCCACGATCTCCGAGACGGGCGCGCCCGGCGTGAAGATCTCGGCCACACCCTGCTCCTTGAGCGCCGCCACGTCGTCCTTCGGGATCGTGCCGCCGACGACCACGACGACGTCCTCGACGCCGTTCTCGCGCAGCCCGTCGAGGATGCGCGGCACGAGCGTCATGTGCGCGCCGGACAGGATGGAGATGCCGACGGCGTCCGCATCCTCCTGGATGGCGGTCTCGACGATCTGCTCCGGCGTCTGGTGGAGACCCGTGTAGATGACCTCCATCCCGGCGTCGCGGAGCGCCCGCGCGATGATCTTCGCCCCCCGGTCGTGCCCGTCCAGTCCGGGCTTCGCGATGACGACCCGGATCTTCCTGGTCATGGTGCGCCAGTATATGGAGGTGCGCCTCACCGTCATCGGCTCTTCGCCGGCGTGGCCCAATCCCGGGAGCGCGCAGTCCGGGTACCTGCTCGAGGCCGAGGGCGAGGGCGCGCCCCTCCTCCTCGACTGCGGGCCGGGCGTGCTCGGACGCCTGCGGGAGCTGGCGGTCTACCCGCGGGCGATCGCGATCACGCACTTTCACCTCGACCACTGGGGCGACCTCGTTCCGTGGGCGTGGCTGAACGCCTTCGGGCCGCAGGACCACCGCATCGACTGCTCGCTCTGGCTGCCGCCCGGCGGACGGGGCGAGCTCGGCCAGTTCGCGGACCGGTGGGGCAACGACCGGATGTTCGAGGACGCCTTCGAGCTGCGCGAGTTCGAGCCCGGGACGCCGTTCACCGCGGCAGGCTTCCAGGTGGAGGCCTGTCGGCTGCCCCACTACACGCTGACGTCCCACGGCTTCCGCGTGACCTCGAACGGCCGCACGCTCGCGTACTCGGGGGACTCCGCGCCGACAGGCGAGCTCGCAGCACTCGCGCGCGGCGCCGACCTCTTCCTCTGCGAGGCGACCCTCGCCGACGGCGTCAACGACGGGCTCCCGCGCGGCCACCTGTCGGCCGAGGAGGCCCTCGCCGCCGCCGACGGCCCCGTCCTCCTCACCCACCGCCCGGTCGAGCTCCCCACACCCGACGGCGTGCAGGTGGCACACGACGGCCTCGTCGTCGAGATCTAGGGGCCCCCTAGTGCATCGAAGCTCCGAGGCGCCATACGCCGTCCTCTCCGCCGTCTTCTGGGCCGGCGTCCTCGCCGCCGCCCGGGCGGGTCGGGAGCGGGCCGCGGAGCCGACCTCGCTCGGCGATCTCGTCGCGCTCGGCCTCGCGAGCTCCAGGATCGGAAGCGTCGTCGCCGAGGACCGGATCACGGTCTTCCTGCGCCGTCCGTTCGCCGACGGGCCGGCGGCCGTGCAGCCGAAGGGCGAGGGCCCCGCGCGGGCGGTCGGCGAGCTCGTCACGTGCGCCCACTGCGTCTCGCTCTGGGCCGCGGGGGCGCTCGCATCCGCACACCTCGCCCGGCCGCGCGAGACCCGCTTCGTCGCCCGCGTCTTCGCGGCCTGGGCGGTCGCCGAGGCGGCGCGGCCGCTGCTCGACCGCTTCCGATAGCGCGCGCTGCCGCGAAGAGCCTGGACGGACGGCTAGTTGCGCTGCGGGGCGAAAAGGAGCACCATTTCCGCATCGGGGTTCCCGTGGGAGGCCCCATGGCAAAGGACGGCCAGGTATGAGGATCACATTCGAGAGCCCGCAGGTGGTGGACTACGGATCGATCTCCGCGCACACTTTTGCTCGTGCGCAGATTCCGGTCACCGTCTGCATCCCGGACCCGAACCCGAACCAGAACAAGCAGGGTGACACCCGGGTCTGCAAGCTCGACAAGTTCTGCGAATACTCCTGCCCCTCCTAGGCTCGAGCGCGCGCCGCTGAACGAGCGGCGAGTCTCGAGGGCGGAACTGCACGAGCCTCGGCCGGTGGTCGAGGCTCGTGGCATCTCCAGGCGCTTCGGCCCGCGGGTCGCCCTCGACGACGTCTCGCTCCTCGTGGACGAAGGCGAGATCGTCGCGCTCCTCGGCCCGAACGGAGCCGGGAAGACGACGCTCGTCCGCGTGCTGACGGGCCTCGTCAAGCCGGACGCCGGCGAGGCGCGCGTCCTCGGGATCGAGACGTGGGACGGCCCACGCGAGCTCCGCGCCCGCATCGGGCTCGTCCCGTCCGGCGACCGCTCCCTCTACCTCCGGATCTCAGGCCTCGAGAACCTCGTCTTCTTCGGACGCCTCCAGGGCCTCTCGCGCCGAGGCGCGCAGGCGCGCGCCTGGGAGCTCCTCGATCTCGTCGGCCTGTCGGACGCGGCGCGCCTCCGCTCAGGCTTCTACTCGCACGGCATGCAGAAGCGCCTCTCGATCGCCCGCGCGCTCCTGACGGAGCCGAGCGTCCTCATGATCGACGAGGCCACGCACGACCTCGACCCCGAGGCGGCGACGAGCATGCGCGAGCTCGTGCGCGGCCTCGCCGACCAGGGCGCCGCCGTCGTCTGGGCGACGCAGCGCATCGAGGAGATCCGCGGCTTTGCCGACCGGGTGACGCTCCTCCGGACGGGCGAGGTCGCTTTCGAGGGCACCGTGTCCCAGCTCGTCGCCGTGGCGGTGCCGCGCCGCTACGTCCTGCGCCTGCGGAACGGGAGCGCCGCGGGGCGAGAGCTCGAGCCGGCGGTCCAGGACGCCGTGCGGGGCCGGGCGACGATCTCCGCCGCCGCCGACGGCGACCCCGAGGACTTCCTCCTCCACCTCACCGAGGACGCCGTGCTCGGCGAGGTGCTCGCCTCCCTCACGGCCGCCGACGTCGACGTCATGGCCTGCCGGGAGGAGCGGTCCGAGATCGAGAACGCCTACCTCAACCTCGCGGGGTCGACCGAGTGACCTCCGTCGCGCCGCACCTCCTGCGCGGCCGGGCGGCCGTCCTCCGGGCCGAGTCGCGCAAGCTCGCGGCTTTCGTCCGCCGCGACTTCCTCGTCGCCTGGAGCTACCGGCTCCCGTTCGTCGGCGAGTGGGTCGGCTTGATCTTCCAGGCCTTCATGTTCTACTTCGTCGGCCTCATGGTCGACCCGGCGAAGCTGCCCACCTTCGGCGGCTCCCAGGTCTCCTACCTGGAGTTCGTCGCGGTCGGCATCGCCCTCGCCGCGTTCATCGCGCTCGCGCTCGGGCGCGTCGCGAGCGGGATGCAGGAAGAGCAGGTGACCGGCACGCTCGAGTCGCTGCTCATGACGCCCACGAGCCCGACGACGATCCAGATCGGCTCGGTCCTCTACGACCTTATCTACATCCCGATCCGCACGGCCGTCTTCCTCGTCGTCATCGCGCTCGCGTTCGGGCTCGACTTCACGCTGAGCGGCCTCCTCCCCGCCGCCGCCGTCCTCATCGCCTTCATCCCGTTCGTCTGGGGGCTCGGCGTGGCGAGCGCCGGGACGACGCTCACCTTCCGGCGCGGCTCGGGGTTCGTCGGGCTCGGCTCCTCGGTCCTCGTCCTCTTCTCCGGGGCCTTCTTCCCGCTCGACCTGCTCCCGGGCTGGATCGCCTCGCTAGCCGAGCTGAACCCGATCACTATCGCGGTCGACGGCATGCGCGAGCCGCTGCTCGCGGGCACGGGCTGGGACGGCGTCGGGCGCGCGGTCGCCGTGCTCCTGCCCCTCTCGGTCGTCTCCCTGACCGCGGGGGCGCTCACCTTCCGCTGGGCCTTGCGGAGAGAGCGGCGCCAGGGCACGCTGGGTCTGTACTAGATGCTTGACCGGCAATTCCCGAACTCGCGGTTGGCGCCTGCGACACGGCGCCGGATCGCCGCGCTCGCCCTTGCCCGTACTCTTGAGTACGGGCCGCGGACGATCACGACGCCCGGCTTGGTCGCAGGCGTCCCCGACGAGCACGCCCATTACCGGCCAAACATCTAATGATCCGCAAGAACCCCCAGGTCGTCTACCGCACGCTCGCCGGCGAGGGCGGCGTGCTCCTGCACCTCGAGTCGGGCGCCTACCACGGGCTCAACGAGGTCGGCACGTTCATCTGGGGACTCCTCGACGAGGAGAAGACGTTCGACCAGCTCGTCGCGGAGCTCCGCGAGCAGCTCCTCGACGCGCGAGACGACCGGCTGGCCCGCGCTCTCGACCGGCTCCGGCTCGTCGCGCCACGTCGCGTCGGGGCCGAAGACGTAGTAGAC
>JBOHAK010000258.1:0-2158 GCA_050697795.1 Gaiellaceae bacterium | reverse complement strand
CAACCCGGCCTTCCAGGTGGAGGCTGCCGAGGTGCACCGCGAGCTCTTGCATCCCGAGCTCTTCGCCCAGCACCCCGGCCTCTACGGGGAGAACGTCCGCCGCAAGCTCGAGGCCGCGTTCGCGGTCGGGGAGGAGGAGATCGCCGCGTCACAGGCGGAGCGGGAGGCCTACCGCGAGCGTGCACTCGCAGCTCTCGAGGGCTTCGACGTCCTCCTGACGCCGACGATGCCGATGGTCGCCCCGCCGGTCGGGATCGGCGACCTCGCGCTCCGCGAGCGGATGGTCTCGCTCACGCGCCCGTTCAACGCCCTCGGATGGCCGACGCTCGCCCTTCCTTGCGGAGCAGCCGAGGACGGCCTGCCCGCCTCGCTCCAGATCGCCGCGCGGTCCGGCGAGGACGCGCTCGTGCTGGCCGTCGGTGAGGCGCTCGAGGTCGCCCTCAGCCAGCGCCGAACCCCACCCATGTAACAAAGTGTTACTTGGGAGCGGCTGCCTCGTCCGTGAGGACGACCGTCTTCCCGGCCTGCACGCGCGCGGCCGGGAGCGACTCGTCTCCGGCCAGGATGCGGGCGAGCATCTCGCGCTTCGCCTCACCGCCCACGATCAGCGCGACCAGGGGCTGCGTGTTGAGGTACCGGAGCGAGAACGTGATCCGGGGGTGCAGCGGCTCCATGCCAGGCACAGGGACGTAGACGAGCGGCCCGGGATCGGCGAGCTCCTCGTCGTGGCCGGGGTAGAGCGAGGCGGTGTGCCCGTCCGGCCCGACGCCGAGGAGGACGAGGTCGAAGGCCTCCGGGAGCGGATCGTCCGCCGCGCGCAGCGGGTGGACCTGCTCCTCCGGGACGGGGACGCGATCGAGAAGGGTCCGGCGGGCCAGCCGCTCGTTCGAGTCCGGATGGTCGGGCGGGACGAGGCGCTCGTCGCTCCACCACACGTGCCACGCGGCCCAGTCGAGCTCGAGCCCGGCGAGCTGCTCGTAGGCCGCCCGCGGTGTCGACCCTCCTGTGAGCGCGATACGGAACGGTCGCGCCGCCCCGGCACGCTCGGCGATCCAGCCGGCTGCGAGCCCGGTTAGGTCGGCCGCGACGAGAAGCTCCGTACCGCCTCCTCGTAGATCCGGTCGCGGCCGAAGACCTCGAGCTCGTCGGAGAGCAGATCGCTCGGTGTCTTCGTGACGAGCCGCTCCGGGAGAGCCTGCCGCCCGTCCACCTCGACGAGCTCGATCTCGCCGGCTGGCTCGTGCTCCAGCGCGACGTTCCGCCCGAGACGCGCGCCCAGCCACGCCGAGAGGAGGAGCGCCTCCGCCTCGGGGCCGGCAACCCGCATGCCGCGCGCCTCGGCCACCTCCGGCCAGAGCCGCGCCACGGCCGCCCGCCACGGCTCCGTCCTCGCCCAGCCGATGTCCGAGACGACGACGCGGTCGAAGAGCTCCGGCAGGCGACCCAGGCCGGCGCGCACATCGGGCCACTCCCGCGAGTCGACGACGAGCCGGTCGGCGACGCCGGTGAGCTGCTCGAGCTGTTGCGAGCCGAAGTCCGGCCGGCCGCGCCAGCGCAGGAACACGGGCAGGTCCGAGACGAGCAGGGGCGTGACGATGCTCGCCGGCACCGAGGCCCGCGCGCCGCAGAGGGCGAGTGAGATGACCTCGGAGCACACCTCCCGCCGCTCGCCGTCCTGGACGAAGCAGCGAAGGTCGACCTCGCCGTCGATGCGGTCGGGCAGGTCGTCCGGACGCGGGAAGAGAAGGATCGTCCGCGAGGGATGGCGCTCGGCCAGGCCTGCGAGCGTCTCCGTCGCCTGGTCCACCCACCGCTCCGGCACCCAGGCGATGTGTGTCATCACGCTCGTCCGCAGGCGCGGCGGCGCGCCGGGCTCGGTGGACGCGTCGCGGAGCCGGGCGAGCTCCCGTTCGATCTCCCGGACGGTCACCAGTGCCTCCGCAGGTGATGATGCCCCGCTTCTGCCTCGCGAGCACCAAGCCGGAGGCCGCACTCGACCGAAGCCAAGGCTGAGGAAGCCTTGGTGAGGGAGAGGGTGCGCTCCGGCGCCGCGTGATCGCGGGGCAGAAGTGCGGCGGGCATCGCCTGGAAGGGCACTTAATCCTCGAAGGCTGGCGAGACGATCACGCCGTAGCCCTGGGCCTCGAGGAGCTCGGCC
>JBOHAK010000257.1:0-2773 GCA_050697795.1 Gaiellaceae bacterium | reverse complement strand
CGCCGGCGCTTTCAGCTGCCGGACCGCTTCAGGGTCGAAATCGCGCTCGATCCGCGTCCTGGCGCTGGCGACCGTCTCCAGCGTCGTCGAGTACACGATCTTGTCGGCCGCCTGCCAGATCTCCGCGAAATCCTGCATGAAGGGCGGCTGGTCGACGAGGCTGATGGTCTCCCAGGCGACCATCACGTCGTACATCCGGCGCCCGTACAGGTAGGTGCCGACCGGCCGCTCGAGGTCGTTGACGAACGTGTGCACCTCCTCGTCCGGCTCAGCCCAGTCGAAGGTACCGTCCTCATCCGCCACGTAGCCGTCGAGCGACGTGATCGCCGAGTAGATCAGCTTGGCCATGGTGAGCCTCCCGTCACGCAGCCTGATTGGACTTCGCCACCAGCATGCCCACCGCTTGGGGTGTCCACTCGGAGGGATAGCTCACGGAGACGGACCTCGACCCCGCTGCCCGAAGCGTTTCACGCTCACCCCTGCGGGTAGCCGCGTCCTGAACACCTAGGAAGGGAGCGACCCCATGCCCACCACCGAATCCAACCGCAGCGTCAAGGACGTCATGACGGCCAACCCGAGGACCGTCACTCCCGAGACCGGCGTCGTCGAGGCTGCGAAGCTGATGACGAGCGAGGACGTGGGACCTCTCCCGGTCGTCGAGGGCGGCGAGCTCGTCGGCATCGTCACCGACCGGGACCTCGTCGTCCGCGTCATCGCCGAGGGGCGCGATCCAGAGAGCACCGTCGTCGGCGACGTCTGCTCGAGCAAGCCGGTGACCGTGTCGCCCGACGACGACGTCTCGCACGCGCTCACGCTGCTCGCGAAGCACCAGGTGCGGCGCCTGCCGGTCGCCGAGGGCGACCAGATCGTCGGGATCGTCGCGCAGGCCGACCTGGCCCGGAAGGAGTCGAACGCCGCGGTCGGCGAAGTCGTCGAGGAGATCTCGCGCTGAGCGGCGGCCGGCGACCCGGGCGCTAGACGGACGAAGGCCCGCTCGCGAGCGGGCCTTCAATCCTTGTAGGGGTCGTGCACGTCGCGGCCGGCCATGGCCACGCCCAGCGGGCGCAGGCGGTGCGTCACGCGCACCGAGCCTGCGTGGGCCGCGAGCACGTCCGGCAGGCGTTTGTACACCTCCGGGGCCTCGTCGGCCCCGCCGCCCAGGAGGACGATGCCCTCCTCGCGCAGGCGGGCCTGGACGGCGGGCCAGTCGACCCGGCCGGGCTTGATCTGCTCCTCCACCCAGACCTTCCGCAGCCGTGCGCCGGGATGGTCGGGGCAGCCGGACGCGGTCTCGAACATGCGGTCGCAGTCGCGGTCCAGGCACGCCCAGCGCTTGCGCCGGCGGACCTTGCCCGCTGCCTGCGTCCGGCTCATCCGCCGGCCGGCACCGTGGACCGTCGAGAAGAGCGACCCCTCGGCCTCCTCTCCGCCGAGGCCCTCGAGGATGACGGAGTCGTCGCCCATCGAGCCGCCGACGAAGCCCTCCTGGCCGGGACGCGCGGGCGTGCATCCCTTCCGGATCACCCAGTACGTGCGGCCGAAGTGCTCCTCCCGCCATGCGAAGTTGTGGTGGTTGTGCACCTCGCGCACGGCCTCGGCGCCGAGGATCTCGAGCACCTTGCCGACCACGACGTCGCGGCCGGCGTACGCGTACTCGCCCGCCAGCTCCATCGCCGACACGTAGGCCTCGCCGAGCTCGGAGCCGACCTCGAAGAGGACGGGCGGCGAGTCCATCTCCCCCTCGCTCGCCCGGCCCCCGAACGGGAGCCCCTGCGCGAGCGCGAGGAAGCCCGACGCCGTCTTGTGGCCGAAGCCGCGCGAGCCGAAGTGGACGCCGACCCAGATACGGCCCTCCTCGTCCTCCATCAGGTTGACGTAGTGGTTGCCGGAGCCGACCGTACCGAGCTGCGACTCCGCGACCTGCGACAGCTTCCGCTGCGGGGCGAAGTCCGCCCGCCGGATGCGGTCGAGCACCGGGTGGTCGACGCGCTCCGTCGCGGGCACTCCCATGCCGAACGAGATGCGGCGCGTGATCTCCCGCATGAGGCGCTCGACGCCGCCGCCCGCCTCGAGGTCGGCCCGGGTCAAGTCGGTCCGGGCCGCCTTGTTGCCGCACCCGATGTCATAGCCGACGCCCGAGGGCGAGACGTAGCCCTCGTAGGCGACGCCGCCGCCGATCGGCTGGCTGTAGCCGGGGTGGTGGTCGGCGCAGAGCACGCCGTACTCGGCGTCGCCCGCCTCCATGCAGCGCTCGAGCTGCGCGAGGCTGCGCTTGTCGACGGGCCCGAAAGTCTTGATGGTGCTCATCCCCCTCCTTCCGTGTGATTGTGGGCGAGAGCCCGGGCGAATGCGAACCGCGGTGACCGGCCACGCTCACTCGCCCGCCTCGGCGGGGAAGACCCGCGCGCCGAAGTAGGCCAGCGCCGCGACGACCGCGGAGATGACGATGACGATGGCCGCGATCATGGCGGTCACCTCCCTTCTCCCTTCGCGGGCGGGCCGCCGTCGGCCCGCCCCGGAGCGCCTCCGAGAGGAGTCGAACCCCTGCGCCCGGATCCGAAGTCCGGTGCTCTGTCCAGCTGAGCTACGGAGGCATGGCAAGGGCCGAGGCCCTTCCCCCAACACCGTGGCGCCCCCGCCTGGACTGCTTGGCGGGGGCGCGTCGTCCAGGGCCGGCTGGCCGCCGCCGGCCCACGTGCCCTGTCCAGGGCACTAGGCGCCCAGGGCGCGGGCGCCCGTCTTCTGCGCCGAGCCGGCCGCTTCGGCCTGCGAG
>JBOHAK010000256.1:0-7621 GCA_050697795.1 Gaiellaceae bacterium | reverse complement strand
GGCGACGGGAGCGGTCAGCCCGGCCTGGTTCAGCAGGTTCTCGAGTACCGCCTGCAGAGGCCGAGTGACCTCACGCGGGACGACATCCTGGACAACATCACGCTCTTCTGGCTGACCAACACCGGGGTGTCCTCGGCGCGGCTGTACTGGGAGAGCAAGCTCCCCTTCTTCGCTGTCAAGGGCGTGAAGGTCCCCGTCGGCGTCAGCACCTTCGCCGACGAGATCTACCGGGTTCCGCGGAGCTGGGCCGAGCAGGCCTACCCCAACCTCGTCTACTACAACCAGCACGACAGGGGCGGCCACTTCGCCGCCTGGGAACAGCCGCAGCTGCTCTCACAGGACATCCGCGCGACGTTCGGATCGCTGCGCTAGCCATGGCCCTGTTCGAACGTGTGCACATGCCCTCGTTCGCCGGTGCGACCGAGTGGCTCAGATCACTGCGTAACGAAGGGAGGTCGTCATGAGCAGCACTGTCGAGACCACCACCGAGATCCGACCGTTCCACGTCGAGGTGCCGCAGGAGGACCTGGACGAGCTGCGCCGCCGCATCGAGGCGAGGCGCTTGCCCTCGAGGGAGCTCGTCGCGGATCGGTCGCAGGGCGTGCAGTTGGCGACGATTCAGGAGCTGGCCACCTACTGGGCGACCGACTACGACTGGCGCAAGGCCGAGGCGAAGCTGAACGCGCTACCCCAGTTCACGACCGAGATCGACGGCGTCAACATCCACTTCATCCACGTGAAGTCGCCGCACGAGAACGCGTTGCCGCTGATCATGACGCACGGCTGGCCCGGCTCCGTCATCGAGCTGCTCGAGACCATCGGCCCGCTAACCGACCCGACCGCGCACGGCGGCACCGCCAAGGACGCGTTCCACCTGGTGCTGCCCTCGCTTCCCAGCTACGGCTTCTCCGGCGAGCCCAGGGAGCTTGGCTGGAACGTCGGCCGCGTCGGACAAGCCTGGGCGCAGCTGATGGACCGCCTCGGCTACACGCGCTACGTCGCCCAGGGGGGCGACGTGGGCGCCGCCGTCACCGACGCGATGGGCCGCCAGGCGCCCGAGGGACTGCTCGGCATCCACGTGAACCTGCTCGTGACGGTACTTGCCGGGCCCCAGCCGACGGAGTCCGACGAGGAACGCGCCGCGCAGGCTCAGCTCGACACGTTCAGGACGAGCGGCTTCGGCTACTTCCTGGAGATGGCCACGCGGCCGCAGACGATCGGCTACGCCCTGCTGGATTCACCCGTCGCCCTGGCGGCTTGGATGTTCGACCACGACACGGACAGCTACTACAAGATCGCCGGCGCCTTCGTCGACGGCGAGCCTGTGGGCAATCTCACCCGGGACCACATCGTCGACAACATCACGCTGTACTGGCTGACGGGTACCGCCCCCTCGGCGGCCCGGTCCTACTGGGAGGACGGACAAGCCCTGGCTCAAGCACGCGCGTCCGGCCAGGCTCCTCCGCAGGTCTCGATTCCGACCGGCTTCACGACGTTCCCCGGCGAAATCTGGCGGACCCCGCGCAGCTGGGCCGAGAATTCGTACCCCAACCTCACGTACTTCAACGAGGTCGACAGGGGCGGTCACTTCGCGGCCTGGGAGGAGCCGGAGCTCTTCTCCACCGAGGTGCGGGCTGCATTCAACTCACTGCGCTAATGACACCGTTGTCTTCGGCTCTCTTCAGGAGGAGGTTGCTAATCCGAAAGTGGCCTCGCTTCGAAAGGAACTACCTCATGCCGCCGACAGGCGCTCCTGAGCGAACGGTCGCCGGCGTCGCTCGTTGGGTCGGGGCAGTTGGCGGTGGCGCGAGGTGAGCCTCTTCGGCGTGCGAGAGACCCACCTGCCCGGCTTCGAGGGGGCGACCGGTTGGCTCAACTCCGAGCCGCTGGGCCCCGCCGAGCTGCGTGGTCGCGTCGTCCTCGTGAACTTCTGGACGCTGACGTGCATCAACTGGCTGCGCCAGGAGCCCTATGTCCGTGCGTGGTCGCAGGCCTACCGAGACGACGGGCTGGTCGTGATCGGAGTCCACACGCCGGAGTTCTCGTTCGAGCACGACATCGCCCTCGTGCGGCAGGCGACCGAGGAGCGGGACATCGACTACCCGGTCGCGCTCGACAACGACTACGGGATCTGGGGCGCCTTCGACAACCACTACTGGCCGGCGCTCTACTTCGTCGACAAGGAGGGCAGCATCCGCGACCAGCACTTCGGGGAAGGACGCTACGAGCAATCGGAGCGCGTGCTCCAGGAGCTGCTCGGCGTCGAGCGCGAGCTCGTCCCGGTCGAGGGGCTCGGGGTGGAGGCGGAGGCGGACTGGGACCACCTGCGGACGCCCGAGACGTACCTCGGCTACGGGCGCGGCGAGCGCTTCGCATCCCCGGACGGGGCCGCGCCGAACGAAGCACGCGCCTACGAGCTCCCCGACCGCCTGCCCTTCGGCCACTGGGGCCTCGCCGGCGAGTGGACGATCGGGCGCGAGAGCGTCGTCCTCGAGCAGGCCGGCGGTAGCATCGCCTGCCGGTTCGAGGCGCGCGACGCGCATCTCGTGCTCTCTCCCGGAGCGCGCGAGCCGATTCCCTTCCGCGTGTTCCTCGACGGCGAGGCTCCAGGCCGGGCACACGGCGTGGACATCGACGAGGCCGGGAACGGCGTGCTCCGGGACGGCCGCCTCTACCAGCTCGTGCGCGAGCACGACGCGGTCCGCGAACGGACGCTCGAGATCACGTTCCTCGAGCCCGGCGCCGAAGCCTACGCGTTCACCTTCGGCTAGATCCGCCGGGGGAAGGAGCTCTTCGCGATGAACATCAGCGCCCAACGCTTCGCGACCAAGACTCGGACGTGGCTCTTCATTGCCGGCCTGACGGCGCTGCTGATCGGGATTGGTGCGCTCATCGGCGGCATGTTTCTCTACATCTTCGTCGCCCTCGCCGTGGCGACGAACGTCGCCGGCTACTGGTTCTCGGACCGGCTTGCGCTCAGAGCGAGCCGGGCGCAGCCGGTCGAGCCGGGGTCGAAACCGGAGCTCGAGGCGATGGTGCAGGATCTCGCGCAGCGCGCGCGGGTGCCTGTGCCAAGGCTGTACGCGATCCCAACGGAGCAGCCGAACGCCTTCGCGACAGGTCGCAACCCGGAGCACGCGGCGGTCGCGGTCACGGAAGGCCTCCTCCAGCAGCTCCCGGCCGAGCAGGTCAAGAGCGTCCTCGCGCACGAGTTCGGCCACATCAAGAACCGCGACATCCTCGTCTCCTCGATCGCCGCGATGGTCGCTGGCGCGATCGCGGCGATCGCAAATCTCCTCCAGTTCTCGCTGCTCTTCGGAGGCGACGAGGAAGACTCAGGCGCGCTCGGCTGGATCGGACTGATCGGGACCATCATCTTCGCGCCGCTTGCCGCGTCACTGCTGCAGTTGGGCGTCTCGCGGCAGCGCGAGTACCTCGCCGACGCGACCGGAGCCGAGCCCCTCGGCCGCGCGTCGCCGCTCGCGGATGCACTCGAAACGCTCGAGCGCCGCGCGCAGACCTCCCCACTCGAGGTCAACCCGGCGACGGCGTCGCTCTACATCGTCAACCCACTGAGGAGGCAGGGGGTTGCCACGCTCTTCTCGACTCACCCACCGATCGCCGAGCGAGTCCGACGGCTGCGCGCGCTCGACGGCGATCGAACGATTCGGCTTGTCGCGTAGCGAGATGCCGGTCGCAACAGTCGTGCCAGATGCCATGAGGCCGAGAACAGCTACGCGCGCGGGGTAGCCTAGAGCCATGGCCCAGCAGGCCGACGATCGTGCAGCCGAGGCGCCGCCGCCCGCGCCGCGCGGATCGTCGCCGGCGCCGCCTCAGCGTCCGAGGTTCGGGCTCTCACCTCGCTGGATCGTCTTCTTCCTCGCGCTGCTCGCGTTCAACCTGTTCATCACCAGCCAGGCCATGGAGCCCGAATCGCGGGTGCGTGTCCCGTATAGCCCCTTCTTCCTGCAAGAGGTGAGGACGGGCAACGTGGAGGAGATCACGTCCAAGGGGACGGACATCGAGGGCACGTTCGAGAAAGAGGTGCGCTTCGAGGACTCGAAGCCGACGACACGATTCCGAACGGAGATCCCCGCGTTCGCCGATACCGACGAGCTCTCCCGACTGCTCCAGCAGAACGACGTCACGGTCAACGCCGAGCCGCTCGAAACGGGGGCGCCGTGGTGGCAGACGCTGCTGTTCGGCTTTGGGCCGACGATCCTGTTCGTGGTCCTCCTCTTCTGGCTGTTCCGCCGGGCCGGCAACGTGCAGAACGCCCTCGGCGCGTTCGGACGGTCGCGTGCCCGTCGCTACGAGCCGTCCGGAGACAAGGTGACGTTCGGCGACGTCGCCGGGATCGACGAGGCGAAGGATGAGCTGAGCGAGGTCGTCGACTTCCTGCGCCACCCAGACAAGTACCGCAAGCTGGGCGGCCGGATCCCGCACGGCGTCCTGCTCTCCGGGCCGCCGGGGACGGGTAAGACGCTGCTCGCACGCGCGGTTGCCGGTGAGGCGGACGTGCCGTTCTTCTCGATGGCCGCATCCGAGTTCGTCGAGGCGATCGTGGGAGTCGGCGCCGCACGCGTACGCGACCTCTTCAAGCAGGCGAAGGAGAACGCGCCGGCGATCGTGTTCGTCGACGAGCTGGACGCGATCGGCCGCTCGCGCACAAGCGGCGTGGCCGGCTTCAGCGGCGGCAACGACGAGCGGGAGCAGACCCTCAACCAGATCCTGACCGAGATGGACGGGTTCGACTCGGCGACGAACGTGATCGTCGTCGGGGCGACGAACCGGCCTGACGTACTCGACCAGGCGCTCCTGCGGCCGGGGCGGTTCGACCGCCGTATCGCAGTCCAGCCGCCGGATCGTGCCGGGCGGGAGGCGATCCTTCGCGTGCACACCCGTGGCGTCCCGCTCGGCCCCGACGTCGACCTCGCACGCATCGCTGCGACGACGCCCGGGATGGTCGGAGCCGACCTCGCCAACCTCGTCAATGAGGCGGCGCTCACCGCCGCCCGGCGCGAGCACGAAGTGGTCGAGGAAGCCGACTTCACCGACGCGCTCGAGCGCATCGTGCTGGGTGCAGAGCGCCAGGTGATGCTGAGCGACGAGGATCGTCGGCGTACGGCCTACCACGAAGGTGGGCATGCAATCGTCGGGATGCTGACCCCCGGCGCCGATCCCGTGCGCAAGGTCTCGATCATCCCGCGCGGGCTGGCGCTTGGAGTGACGTTCTCGGCCCCCGACGCCGACCGCTTCAACTACCTGGAGCCGGAGATACGCGCGAAGATCAAGGTAGCCCTCGGCGGCCGCGTCGCGGAGGAGATCGTCTACGGCGAGATCAGCACGGGCGCCGAGTCCGACATCGAGCAGTTGACCGCGCTTGCCCGGCAGATGATCGGGCGTTGGGGGATGAGCGAGGCCGTCGGGCCGATCTCGGTGATCCCCCGCGACGGGTCGAGGCCATTCCTTCCCGGCGTAGCGGAGGCATCACCTGAGACGCACAAGCTCCTCGACGACGAGGTGCGCCGCATCGTCGGCGAGGCGCACGACGAGGTTCTCACTCTTCTGACGGAGAATCGGGCGCGGCTCGACGCGCTCGCGAGCGCGTTGCTCGAGCACGAGACGCTGGACGAGGACGACGCCTACGCGGCTGCCGGCGTGACGCGACCCCAGGCGACGCCGACTGGAGAGCTCACAGCCGCGGCGCGCTCCAGGACGTAGGAACCGCACATCCGCCCGCGCTAAGGTCGCGAGGGATGGTTGCGCGGAGTCGCGCTCGGCGCTCGCGTCGTCCTAGGCCTGTCCCTAGCCGGCGGCCGCTGTCGCGCGCCGCGGCAGGACCCAATCCGGCCGCGGGAAGTGGCAGGTGTACCCGTTGGGATACCGCTCGAGGTAATCCTGATGTTCGGGCTCGGCCTCCCAGAACGGCCACGCCGGCGTGATCTCCGTCACGACCTTGCCCGGCCAAAGCCCTGAGGCTTCGACGTCGGCGATCGTCTCCTCCGCAACCCGGCGCTGCTCGTCGTCGAGGTAGAAGATTGCCGACCGATAGCTCGCCCCGGTGTCGTTGCCCTGACGGTTCAGCGTCGTCGGGTCGTGAATCTGAAAGAAGAACTCGAGCAGGTCACGGTAGGAGGTCTGCTCGGGGTCGAAGACGATCTCGATTGCCTCGGCGTGGGTGCCGTGGTTCCGGTAGGTCGCATTCGGGACGTCACCGCCCGTGTAGCCGACCCGCGTCGACAGGACGCCAGGCCGCTTCCGGATGAGGTCCTGCATCCCCCAGAAGCACCCACCCGCGAGGATCGCCTTCTCGACCGAACCGCTCACCAACGCCACCTCCTAACGAAACGACCGCGACTCACTCTACCCGCGGCACGTCATCGCGCCGAGCGCGGCGCTCAGTCGAGGGCGGCCGAGCGGAAGTGCTCGGGCCTCGGCCGCTGGACCCGGAAGGCGTCTGCCTCGCGGGCGGCGGCGACCACCGCGGCGTAGCGGGCGAGACGCTGGCCTTGGTAGCGGGCGACCGCGAGGGCTGTCTCGTCTGGGCCTGGGAACTTCCTCCCGCTCGTGTACGAGGTGCCATACGGGTTGCCCCCGGCGGCGAACACCTCCCGGACCGTATAGCCGAGCGGCAGGATGAGCATGCCCCAGTGGTAGAGGGTGTTGTTGAGGGCGAGGATCGTCGACTCCTGCCCGCCGTGCGTCGTCATCGAGGAGGTGAAGGCCGTCGCCACCTTGTCGGCGAGCTTGCCCTCCTGCCAGAGCCGTCCCGCCTGGTCCATGAACTGCTTCAGCTGTGCCGCCACGTTGCCGAACCGCGTCGGAGTGCCGAAGGCGACGCCGTCCGCCCACTCCAGGTCCTCGAGGGTCGCGACCGGCTCGTCCTCGACCTCGGAGCGATGCCTGCCCCAGTACTGGTTCTGGGAGATGACCAGCTCGGAGGCGAGTTCCTCGACGTGGCGGAGGCGCACCTCCGCCCCCTCCCCTCCGGCTCCCTCGGCGAGCGCGTGCGCAAGCCGGTGCACGTTGCCGGTCGCGCTGTAGTAGATGACGGCGATGCGTGCCGGTCTCGTCATCGCAGGGCCGGGTGGCAGACCAGGTCGCGCTGCTCGGGGTGGCGGCGGAGATCGGGCAGCGCGGTCAAAGGGCCAGGTGCGTCCGTTGTGGTCATGCGCCTCAGGGTGGTGCTCTTCGCGGTGCGTCGCGCCCGTCTTAATACCACTCAGCGGTCCGTCGCAGCCGGCCCGGCCTGAAGATCGGCCAATTCTTGGCGCTCGGGGTGGACGAAGCAGCCCGATGGGCAATCGGGAGCGGCCGGATCGAGACGGACACGGGAAACGGCAGCTGCCTCGGCTTCTTCTTTCGCCAGGCCGGCCTCAGGCCGGCGTGAGTAGCCGAAGGCAGCCGCCGACCCGCCCACAGCAAGCGCTGCCGCGACGATCATGGCGGCCCGGAAGGCGTCGGTCGAGCCGGCGACGAACTCTGGGCTGCCCTCCCCGAGGGCGAGCGGCACGAGGTCGGGATCGTCGGTCCGAGCGGCGAAGACGAGCGATACCACGAGGCCGAGAACGGCGATCGCAAAGAGGCTGCCGAGCCGTGAGAAAGTCGAGTTGACGCC
>JBOHAK010000255.1:0-1940 GCA_050697795.1 Gaiellaceae bacterium | reverse complement strand
GCCTCGGTGCGTGAGATTGACTGCACGTACGGCCACCTAGTGCGGGACTCGGAGGATGCCGTCCGGGCGCGTTTGGACGCGAGGGCGGCTCGTTCTGGCGTTGCCGGACGGCGGCGGCGCGTCGGGCGGCTAGGCACCCGATCCCCGCTTGCCATGCGGAGTTGCTAGTAACGGGAGCGACGGGTCTTCCTGCGGGATATCTGCGGGATGTCGCGTTGTCGTAGCTGTCAACAACGGACGGAGGCGGACGGCGCGGACACCGGCGGAGCGCTCCGCCGGCGGGCCAGGGTCGAATCGGGGTCGGTTCAGGGTCATTCCGGATGGCCGCGGCGGTGCCGGCGCGCGACCCTGGACGCAGTCATCTACGACCTGACCAGGAGATAGGCAATGTCGCCTTTCGAGAACAGCACGAACCTCACCGCCCGCCTCGGCCGCTGGAGCGCCCGTCACCGCAAGACGGCAATCTTCGGCTGGCTCGCCTTCGTCGTCGCCGCCGTCGCGGTCGGCGCGACCCTCGGCACGCAGCGGCTCGACCCGGACACGGTCGGCGCCGGCGAATCGCAGCGCGCCCAGGAGATCATCGAAGCGGGCGCGTTCGCCGACAGCGCCGACGAGTCGGTCTTCGTCGCGAGCGAGTCGCACACCGCGGCCGACCCCGAGTTCCGGGCCGTGCTCGCCGACGTCGTTCGCGCCGTCTCGGCCCAGGAGGGCGTGTCGGACGTGCGCTCCCCGCTCGAGGCTGGCGGCGCCACCCTCGTCGCGAAGGACCGTCACGCCGCGCTCGTCCAGTTCGAGCTCTCGGACGCCGACGAGCAGGCGACGACGCTTGTCGAGCCCGTCCTCCAGGCCGTCGCAGGCGTGCAGGAGCGGCATCCGGCGTTCCGCGTCGAGCAGTTCGGCGCTGCGAGCGGCCAGAGGGTGTTCGAGGAGACGGTCGGCGAGGACTTCACGCGCGCCGAGTACACGGCGCTCCCGGTCACGCTCGGCGTCCTCCTCGTCGTCTTCGGCGCGCTCGTCGCGGCCGGCATCCCGATGCTCGTCGGCCTCACCGCGGTGGTCGCGGCGATCGGCCTCCTCTCCGTCCCCAGCCAGCTCTTCGCCATCCACGAGGGGGCGAACGTCGTCGTCCTCCTGATCGGCCTCGCAGTCGGCGTCGACTACTCGCTCTTCTACCTCAAGCGCGAGCGGGAGGAGCGCGCCGCGGGGAGGGGCAGCGAGGCGGCGCTCGAGGCCGCCGCCGCCACGTCCGGACGCGCGATCCTCGTCTCCGGGCTGACCGTGATCGCGGCGCTCGCTGGCATGTTTCTCGGCGGCTCCGCGATCTGGACGTCGGTCGCGGTCGGCGCGATCCTCGTCGTGGCCATCGCCGTGGCGGGCTCGCTGACGGTGCTGCCGGCGACGCTCGGCTGGCTCGGCGATCGCGTCGAGCGCGGCCGCGTTCCGCTCGTCTCGCGGCGGCGGGACGGAGACTCCCGCGTCTGGGGCGGCATCGTCGACCGGGTGCTCCGCCGACCGGCGGTTTCGGCCGTGCTCGCGAGCGGGCTGCTTGTCCTCCTGGCCGTGCCCGCGCTCGGGATGAAGACGGCGGAGTCGAGCATCGACGACCTGCCGAGGTCGCTCCCGATCATGCAGACGTACGACCGCATCCAGAAGTCGTTCCCAGGCGGGCCGCTGCCGGCGGTCATCGCGATCGACGCCGGGGACGCCGCGGCTCCTGCGGTGCGGGACGGGATCGCGCGGCTGCGCGCAGAGGCGGTGGCCACCGGCCTGATGGCCGAGCCGATCACCGTCCAGTCCAGCCCGAACGGCCGCGTCGCGCTCGTGTCGATCCCGCTTGCCGGGACCGGCACCGACGAGACGTCGCTGCGCGCGCTCGAGGCGCTCCGCGAGGAGGTGATCCCGGCCACCGTCGGTTCGCTGGCGGGAGTCGAGGCGGCCGT
>JBOHAK010000254.1:0-3290 GCA_050697795.1 Gaiellaceae bacterium | reverse complement strand
GTACTGGCTGCTGAGCCACGAGCCGCGTGGCCTGCCGCGCATGACCCGCCCCTCCGCGCCGAGCAGAACGAGGACGCGCGTCGTGAGCCTCTGCACGCCCTCCCACCTGGTGCCGATGCCGAACCGGAACTCCTGGCGGAGCGCCGGCACGTCCCTGCTCAGCTCCGCGCCGGTCGCCTCGCCGCGCGCCGCCAGCGCCTGCAGCGTGGCCTGCTCGACCTCCAGGAGATGGGCGGCCGCGTCGGCGTGCAGTCCGGCGCCGTCGATCATCTGCTCCAGCTTGCGGCGCTCCCGCGCGGCCACCGCACCCGCGCAGGCCGCCTGCACGATCGCCGCCAGGTCGAGCGGGAGGACGAACATCGTCCGACGCATGCCGAGCATCCGCACGAGCGTGCGCGCCTCGTAGAGGGCATCCTGCACGGGCTCGAGACTCGGCTCCCGCATCCGCGCGGCGGCGCCCAGGTACACCGAGGCCGGGTCGGTCGCATGGAGCCCGACGAGGTCGCCCGCGATCTCGACGGGGTCGTCCGAGCGGGCGGAGGGCGCCAGGCGATGGCGACGGGCGAGCCGCGCCCGCCGCTCCTCGACCCCAATCGTCCTCACTCAGTGCCTCTCCAGGCAATGAACGCCTGCTTCTGCCCCGCGATCACGCGGCGCCGGAGCCCACCCTCGCCCTCGCCAGGGCTTCCTGCCTTGGCTTCGGTCGAGTGCGACCTCCGGCTTGGTGCTCGCGACGCAGAAGCGGGGCGCCATTACCTGAAGACGCACTGCTACTCGGGGATGCGCAGGACGACCTTGCCGAGCTGGCGGCCGGCCTCGAGGTGCACGTGCGCGGCGGCGGCCTCGGCAAGCGGGAAGACGCGGTCGACGACGGGCTGGGCGCGGCCGCTCTTCACGAGCTCGTAGACGGCCGCGAAGTCCTCGCGCGTGCCCATGGTCGAGCCGACGACCGTGAGCTGCTTCCACCAGATCCGGTGGAGGTTCGCGGGCGGGTTCGGGCCGCTCGTCGCCCCGATGACCGCGACCCGGCCCTGCGGCGCGGCGACCTGGAGCGACGTCTTCCACGTCGCCTCGCCGACGTGCTCGACGACGAGGTCGGCGCCGTGCCCGTCCGTCGCCTCGCGCACGGCCGCCACGACGTCCCCCTCGGCATGGTTGACGGTCGCATCGGCACCGAGCTCGGCCCGGGCGCGGGCGAGCTTCTCGTCGCTCGACGATGTCACGATGACCCGCGCCCCGAGCGCCTTCGCCACCTGGAGCGTCGCCGTCGCGACGCCGCTCCCGATCCCCCAGACGAAGACCCACTCGCCCTCGCGCAGGCCCGCCCGGGTGACGAGCAGGCGGTACGCGGTCTCGAAGACGAGCGGGAAGGCGGCCGCCTCCTCGAAGGAGAGGCTGTCGGGAAGCGGATGGACGTAGTCGGCGGGGAGGGCGATCAGCTCCGCATGCGTGCCGTCCATGTGCTCGCCGACGATGCGCGCGCCGTCGTCGAGGCCTGGGTTGAGGACGACGCGGTCGCCGGGCGAGAATCCGTCCGCGCCCTCGCCGAGCGCGGCGACGACGCCGGCGCCGTCCGCACCGAGGATGCGCGGCTTGGGCGCCGAGGGCAGGCCGCGCCGAAGCCAGATGTCGAGGTGGTTGAGGGACGCGGCCCGCAGCTCGATGAGCACCTCGCCGGGGCCGGCGACGGGGTCGGGCGCATCCTCGTAGCGGAGGACCTCGGGCCCGCCGTCCTCGTGAATGCGGATCGCCTTCACCGGCCCGCGATCGTACGCGGAATCGCGGGCACAATTCGAGCAGTGATCGCGGCTGAGCTGGAACGACTGGGCGAGGAGCTCGGTCTCGACGTCGTCGGGGCCGCTCCGGCCGAGCCGTACGAGGAGACCGAGGGCCACATCCTCCGGCGACGAGAGCGCGGCCTCTTCGCCGACATGCGCTTCACGATGGCGCGACCGGAGGAGTCCTGCCATCCGGAGGGCCTGTTCGCAGATGCGCGCACCGTCGTCTCCGCCGCGCTCTGCTACTACACGCCGGCTCCCGACCCTGCTCCCGGCGAGGGCCGGCTCCCGCGCTACACATGGCGGGACGCCTACGCGGAGCTGCGCCAGAAGCTCGACGCCCTCGGCCGGCGGCTGGGCGGCGAGTACCGCGTCCTCGTGGACGAGAACCAGCACGTCGACCGCGAGGCGGCCGCCCGCGCGGGAGTGGGCTTCTACGGCAAGAACACGATGCTGATTACACGTCGCCACGGGTCGTGGGTCGTGCTCGGCACGCTCGTCACCCAGGCCGAGCTCGAGTCGACGCCGCCGCTGGGACTCGACTGCGGCTCCTGCCGCCTCTGCATCGACGCCTGCCCGACCGGTGCGCTCGACGAGCCGGGCACGCTTGACGCCACCCGCTGCCTCTCCTACTGGACGCAGACCGCGAACGACGTCCCCGAGCCCTACCGCGAGGCGCTCGAGGCCCAGGTCTACGGCTGCGACATCTGCCAGGACGTCTGTCCCTGGAACCGCGGAGTCGAGGGGAGGCGCGCGGACGATCCCCTCCCGACCGGAGCCCTCGACGAGCCCGGCGTGGTCGACGCGACGAAATGCCTCTCGTACTGCACGCAGGCGCCCGCGCCGATCCCGGAGCCCTACCGGAAGGAGCTCGGATCTCAGGTGTACGGCTGCGACATCTGCCAGGACGTGTGCCCCTGGAACCGCGGGGTCGAGAAGCGGCGCGCCGGCGAGACGCCGACCGCCGCCGCCGAGCCCGTGGTCTCGCTCCTCGACTGGCTGCGCCTGCCCGGCGAGGAGCTGCGCGATCGGTATGCGCGGCTCTACTTCCCGCGCAACGACCCGCGCTACCTGCGGAGAAACGCCCTTGTCGCCGCGGGCAACTCGGCCGATACAGGCCTGGTGGATGCCGTGCGCCCGTATGCCGAGGGCGACGACCAGCTGCTCCGCGAGCACGCCGAGTGGGCGCTGGCCCGACTCGAGGGCCCAGATGAGCGCTGAGCTCGAGCGCCGCCGGCGCACCGAGATCTGGATCGCCTGGGTCCGCGTCTTCGCCGTGCCGTTCGCCGCCTTCGAGGTGGCGATCGTGGGCGAGGACCACCCACCCGGCTACGAGCGCTGGGGCTGGGCGACCGCCGCCGCGCTCTCGCTCGGAGGCATCGCCTTCTTCTGGCTTGCCCGCCGGAACCTCGACGGCAAGGCGCTCGGCAGGATCGGCTTCCTCGCGCTCGCGTTCGACACGGCGATCGTCTACGCGTTCGTGTTCGTCTACACGTTCGAGCCGAGCACGCC
>JBOHAK010000253.1:0-5366 GCA_050697795.1 Gaiellaceae bacterium | reverse complement strand
ACACGCTCATCCCGCTCTCGATCGCGTTCGCGGACGCGGGCGGGACGATCGTCCGCATCCTCGACATGGAGCCGTGCGAGGCGGACCCGTGCCAGATCTACGACCCCGGCGCCTTCTACCGGAGCGCGCTCGAGGTGAACGAGGGGGCCTTCGACCGCCTCGGCGTCGAGGAGGGCGACCGCCTCAGGCTCGAGCGGTGACGACCGCCTCCGCCTCGATCTCGAGCAGCCAGCGCGGATCCATCAGCGCGGCGACGACCGTCGTGTTGACGGGCCGGACGTCGGAGAACGCCTCCCCGTGCGCTTTGGCGAACCCGTCGAAGGATGCCCAGTCGGTGAGATAGACGCGCGTCCTGACGACGTCTCGTAGGGACGCGTGCGCCTGCTCGAGGGCGCCTTCGATGATCTCGAGGCAGCACTTCGCCTGGCCGTAGGCGTCCGCGGGCGGGTCGGCCCCGCCGGCCATGATCGGCGCCGTTCCGGCGACGAAGACGCGGTCGCCCACCCGCACCGCGCGCGAGTAGCCGGCGATCGCCTCGTACGGGGATCCCGAGGAGATGATCTGGCGCTCCATGCCGCGCACTAGTATCGCCCACCGACCGTGAAGGCGCTGGAGCAGATAGACGCGTGGCCGGCCCCGACCGCGGCGGTCGCCGTCGTGACCGCCGACGGGGTCGTCGCGCGGCGCGGGCCGGACGACGTCGTCCTCCGCTGGGCCTCCGTGACGAAGCTCCTGACGGCCTACGCGGCGCTCGTCGCGGCCGAGGAGGGCGTGCTCGACCTGGAGGAGCCCGCCGGGCCGCCGGGCGCGACCGTCCGCCATCTCCTCGCGCACGCCTCGGGCCTCCCGTTCGAGGGCGACGAGCCGATCGGCAGGCCGGGGGAGCGGCGCGTCTACTCGAACACCGGCTTCGACCTCCTCGGAGAGCTCGTCGCCGCCCGTGCCGAGATGGGTTTCGGCGACTACCTGCGCGGAGCCGTCCTCGAGCCGCTGGAGCTGGGGAGCGTGAAGCTGCGTGGCCGTCCCTCCGAGGGCCTGCACGGGGCGCTGCGCGACCTCGCGCGCTTTGGGCGGGAGCTCCTCGCGCCGACGCTCGTAGCGCCCGAGACGCTGGCCGAGGCGACCGAGGTCGTCTACCCCGGCCTCGTCGGCGTCCTGCCCGGCATCGGCCGCCAGGATCCGAACGACTGGGGCCTCGGCTTCGAGCTCAAGGACCGGAAGCGGCCGCACTGGACCGGCTCGCGGAACTCGCCGCGGACCTTCGGCCACTTCGGCGGCGCCGGTACCTTCCTGTGGGTCGACCCGGACGCGCGCCGCGCCCTGGCCTGCCTCACCGACCTCGAGTTCGGCGAGTGGGCGCTCGCCGCCTGGCCGCCACTCTCCGACGCGGTCCTCGAAGGGCTAACCTAGGGATATGCTCGAGTGGGTCCTAATCGGGCTCTGCTACGCCTTCGGGCTCCTCTTCTTCCAGCTCCTCGGCGGCATCGGCGCGGCCGGCCGCGCGATCGAGCGCTGGGGCCGGGAGAGCTCCTTGCGGCGGATGGAACGGAGCGGGATGAGCCCCGAGAGCTTCGCCCACGCCCGCCTCGGCCGCCGCGACGCCGACTGAGCCGGCGGTCACGCGCGCCAGGCCGCCCAAGACCGAAGTCGGCCCGTCGCTCGCGGGCCGAAGACCAAGTAACAGAGTGTTACTTGGTCGCCTCGGGTCGCCCGAGGCCGGCTCAGTGGGACCCGGCCGCGATCGCCTCGTAGACAGCCCGGTCGCAGGTGGCCACGGCCGCCGGGGTGAGCGCGCGGGCGTGGCCCGCCAGCCGGTCTCCCGGGCGGAGGACGCCGCCGTCGGCGTTCAGCATGCCGCCGAGGACGACGGCGAAGCGCCCCGCGGCGTCGAGCTCCTCTCCGGGGCCGAGCTCGTGGCGCTCCATCTCGCGCGCGAGCTTCGTCAGCGTCTCGCCCGGCAGGACGGCCAGCTCGGCGACGCGGGAGAGCTCGTGGACTGTGGCTGCCTCGTGTCTCACTCGTCCGTCGTCCGTGCGCCCTCGGTGCGCTCGGGCCGCTCCGGAGTGGGCATATAGGCTCGATCCTATGGCAACGGCGGCGCAGCTCGCAGACTGGCGGAGCTGCCCCCGCTGCGGCACCGCCCTCGACCACCCAGAGCGCTCGGTCTCGTGCCCGTCGTGCGGGCTCGAGGAGTACGCGAACCCGGCGCCGACCGCGAGCGCGCTCGTGAGGGATGGAGACGGCCGCATCCTCCTCGCCCGGCGCGCCGGCGACCCCGGCCAAGGCCTCTGGGATCTGCTCGGCGGCTTCATGGACGAGGGCGAGGAGCCGATCCAGACCCTGCGCCGGGAACTGCGCGAGGAGACCGGGCTCGAGCTCGAGGTCGGCGACTTCCTCGGCGGCATCCCCGACACGTACGGGGACGGCGGGATCCACACCGTGAACTTCTACTGGTCGGCGACGGTCGCCGGCGGCGAGGCGCGGCCGGCGGACGACGTCGCCGAGCTCGCCTGGTTCCCGCCGGACGAGCTGCCGCCCCGCGACGACTTCGCCTTCGCCAACACGATCGAGCTCCTGGAACGCGCCGGCGCGACGCTCCGCGAGCCAGGGGCCTAGCCCGGCCGGAGCCACCCGGCGTGCTCGGACCGCTGCTCGCCCTCGGGGCGAGCCTGAGCTGGGGGATCGGCGACTTCCTCGCCGGCCGCGCGAGCCGGCGGCTGCGCCTCCTCACCGTGCTGGTCGTCTCGCAGGCGGCCGGGCTCGCATCCATCGCCGCAGTCGTCCTCCTCCGCGGCGAAAGCGCTCCGGCGGCTCGCTACCTCGGTTACGCGCCGCTCGCCGGCCTCGCCGGGGCGGTCGGCCTCGCCGCACTCTACCGCGGCCTGGCCGTCGGGAGCATGAGCGTCGTCGCGCCGATCTCGGCGACGGCCGCGGTAGTCCCCGTCGTGGCCGGGGTCGTCACGGGCGAGCGGCCCTCGGCCGTGCAGGGCGCCGGCATCGGCCTCGCGCTGGCCGGCGTCATCCTCGCCTCGCGGGACCGGGACGCCTCCGGGCGCGGCCGCGGCGTCGCGACCGGCGTCGGGCTCGCGCTCGTGGCGGCCCTCTCCTTCGGGCTCCTGCTCGTCGCGCTCGACGCCGCCAGCGAGGGGGACGCCCTCTGGGGGACACTCGCCATGCGGATGACCTCGTTCGGGGTGCTCGCCGCCACGGCCGCCGTCCTCCGCGCGCGTGTATCCCCCGGCCGGGCGGACCTGCCGACGTTGCTCGCCGTCGGCCTGCTCGACACCGCCGGGAACGCCCTCTTCGCCCTCGCCTCCACGGAGAGCCTCCTGAGCGTGGCGGCCGTGCTGGCCCAGGTCTATCCGGTCGTCACCGTGCTCCTGGCCCGGGTGATCCTCGGGGAGCGAATCGCCCGTCCGCAGCAGGTCGGCGTGGCCGGGGCGCTCGTCGGCGTAACGCTGATCACGGCGGGCTAGACGGTCTCCGCAGGACCATCCCAACGGGCGGGTCGGATAGGCCGAACGGCCTATACAGATCCGCGGCCCTCCGGCCGATAATCGGCGCACCGTGAGCGACTTCGGCACGCACACCATCGACGACCACCTCCGCGAGGACTGGGTCGACGCGTGGATTGCGGAGGGCCTCGACGCTGTCGAGGCGTACCTCCGCAAGCACGCGGCGTTCGATTCGTTCCTCGAGGATCGCGACTAGCGGACCGGCGGAGGCTAGTCCTCCGCGAGTCCCAGCGACCGCTCGAGCATCCGCTTCGGCTGTGCCCCGACCGCTGCGGCCGCGGGCTCTCCGCCCTTGAAGAGGACGATCGTGGGGATCGAGAGGATCCCGTAGCGGTGTGCCAGATCGGGCTCCTCGTCGATGTTCACCTTGACGACGCGGAGCTCGTCCGCCCGCTCGTCGGCGATCTGGTCGAGGACGGGCGAGACGGCGCGGCACGGGCCGCACCACTCCGCCCAGAAGTCGACGATCACCGGGGTCTCGCTCTGGAGGACCTCGGTGTCGAACTCAGGGGTCGTGACTGGGTTTGCCATGATTCTTCAAACGTAGACTGAGCGTCAGATGTTCCGGCCTCTGCCTCGCGTCCCGGATCATCCGGCCCTCGAGCTGGAGATTCTCGCCTGGTGGGACGAGCGTAAAACATTCGAGCGGCTCCGCGAGGCCAACCGGGGCGGCCCGAAGTGGAGCTTCGTCGACGGCCCCGTGACCGCGAACAAGGCCCTCGCCGTCCACACCGCCTGGGGCCGGACGCTGAAGGACGTGTTCCAGCGCTACAAGGCCATGCGCGGCTTCGACCAGCGCTACCAGAACGGGTTCGACTGCCAGGGGCTCTGGATCGAGGTCGGCGTGGAGCGGGAGCTGGGGCTCAACTCGAAGCGGGAGATCGAGGAGTACGGCCTCGCCGAGTTCGCCCGCAAGTGCCGCGAGAAGGTCGTCCGGTCGGCGGCCGAGCTGACCCGAGGGTCGAAGCGGCTCGGCCAGTGGATGGACTGGGGCAACGACTACTTCACGTTCTCGGACACGAACATCGAGTACATCTGGCGCTTCCTCAAGCGGATGCACGAGGAGGGGCAACTCTTCCTCGGCCACCGCTCGACCGAGTGGTGCCCACGCTGCGGCACGTCCATCTCGGCGCACGAGCTCGTCGGCAATTACGAGGACCGCACCGACCCGTCGCTCTTCGTCCGCTTCCCGCTCCTCGACCGGCCCGGGCAGGCGCTCGCCGTGTGGACGACGACGCCGTGGACGCTGCCCGCGAACGTCGCCGCGGCCGTGAAGCCGGACGCCGAGTACGGGCTCCGTCCGGACGGCGAGTGGGTCGCCGTCGCGCGCGACCCCGAGGCACACTTCGTCGAGCGCGCGCCCGGCGCCGACCTCGTGGGGCTCCGCTACGAGGGGCCGTTCGACAACCTGCCGGCAGCGCGCGACGTCGAGCACCGCGTCATCCCGTGGGAGGACGTCACGCTGGAGGAGGGGACCGGCATCGTCCACATCGCCCCCGGGTGCGGCGCCGAGGACTTCGAGCTCTCGCGCGTGCACGACCTCCCGGTGCTCGCGCCGGTCGACGAGGCGGGCCGCTTCTACGCGGACTACGGCTGGCTGCACGGCCAGGGTACGGGGGAGGCCGCCGAGCAGATCGTCGTCGACCTCGCCGAGCGCGGCCGGCTCCTCTCCGCGGGCGAGATCGTCCACCGCTTCCCGTTCTGCTGGCGCTGCCACACGCCGCTCATCTTCCGGATCGCCGACGACTGGTTCATCGCCGTCGAGGAGCTGCGGCCCAGGCTGATCGAGGCCAACGCAGGCGTGAAGTGGACGCCTGCCTACTTCGGCAAGCGGATGGAGGACTGGCTCCG
>JBOHAK010000252.1:0-1841 GCA_050697795.1 Gaiellaceae bacterium | reverse complement strand
GTGCGGGTGGATGCCGTCGAGGTTGAAGCTGACGATGCCCGCCCGGCGGTCGGGCGGCGGGCCGTAGAGCGTCAGGCCCGGCACCTCCGAGAGGCGACCCCAGGCGTACGCGGTTAGCTCGGTCTCGTGGCGCTCGACGGCCTCGAGCCCGACGTCCGTGAGGTAGTCGATCGCAGCGCCCAGGCCCACCGCCTGCGCGATCGGGGGCGTGCCTGCCTCGAACTTGTGCGGCAGGTCGTTCCAGGTCGTCCGTTCGACCGTGACCTTGCGGATCATCTCGCCGCCGAGCTCGAAGGGCGACATCCGCTCGAGCAGCTCCCGCCGGCCCCAGAGCACTCCGATCCCGCTCGGTCCGCACATCTTGTGGCCCGTGAACGCGAGAAAGTCGCAGCCGAGCGCCTGCACGTCGAGCGGCCGGTGCGGCGCAGCCTGGGCCGCGTCCACGACCATGACCGCCCCGCGCCCGTGCGCCCAGGCGGCCAGCTGCTCGACCGGGTTCACGGTCCCGAGCGAGTTCGAGACGAGGCCGCACGCCACGAGCTTCACGCGGCCGCGGGTCTCCAGCTCGTCGAGGGCCTCCAGCCGCAGCTCACCGTTGTCGTCGATCGGGATGGCCGCGAACTCGGCCCCCGCGCGTCCCGCGATGTACTGCCAGGGAACGAAGTTCGAGTGGTGCTCGAGCTCGGTGACCAGGACGAGGTCGCCCGGACCGAGATTGTCGAGTCCCCAGGCGTACGCCACGAGGTTGAGGCCCTCGGTGGCATTCCGGGTGAAGACGACCTCGCCGGTCGTCGCGGCGTTCACGAACCGGCGCGTCTTCTCCCGAGCGCCGTCGTACGCGGCATCGGAGCGCACGCCCAGCTCGTAGACGGCGCGGTGGACGTTGGCGTAGGACGTCTCGTAGAACCGCCGCAGCGTGTCGAGAACCTGGCGCGGCTTCTGCGAGGAGTTCGCGGAGTCGAGGTAGGCGAGCGGCTTCCCGTGGATCGACTGCTCGAAGATGGGGAAGTCGGCGCGCAGTCGACGCGCGTCGAGCTTCTGCTCTGCCGAAACGGCCACGAGCCCCATCGTACCGATCGCCTCCCCGGCGGCCGTTTACGCCGGGCGCTCGAGCGCGGCGACCTGCCAGATCCGGCCGCGGCTCTGCTCGGCGAGCCTCAGGCCGCGGCGCTCGGCGGCGGCGAGGATGGCCGTGGGCGGGTGGATGAACGTCCGGAACTCCCAGCGCAGCAGGCGAAACCACAGGTTGAGGACGCGGGCGCCGGCCCGGAAGAGCGCGCGGTCGCGCGGGAAGCTCAGCACGAGGTAGCGGCGGGTCCGCTCGGCGGCCGCGCCGACGAGGGCGTCGTAGTCCGGATAGCAGCAGACGACGCGGTGCATGAGCACGGCGTCCGCGGAGCCGGCGAGCGCGGGGTCGGCGACGACGTCTCCGAGGAGACGATCGACCCGGTCCTCCAGGCCCCGCTCTCTCAGGAGGCCGTGGGCCGACTCCTCGTACTCGGGCGACAGCTCGAGGTTCGTGGCGCGCTCGGCTCCGGCTGCGAGCAGCTCGAGCTGGAGGGCGCCCACGCCGCCGCCGATCTCGAGGACGGTCGCTCCCTCGACCCCGCGGCCGCTGAGGAACGCGACCATGCGCGCCCCCGTGTCGTCGAGCCCGTCCTGCTCGTAGCGGCGCACGTCGCGCCTCGCCGCCCGCCCGCCGAAGAGCCTCGCGTAGCCCTTCGGGGGGCAGCAGCTCACGTTGCGAGCAGGCGCGCCTCGAGGACGCTCTGGAGCGCGTCCCGCACCGGCTCGAGCTCGATCCGGTCGAAGATCTCCTGGTAGAAGCCGCGCACGATCAG
>JBOHAK010000251.1:0-4810 GCA_050697795.1 Gaiellaceae bacterium | reverse complement strand
CCTGCGGGCCGTCGCCGATCGCCCGCGCGCGGCGGTGGAGCTGGACGGCGATGCGGTCGCGGCACTCGCACGGGACGGGCTCGTCGCCGTCGAGCGCGGCTCCGTGCGCCTGCCGGATTAATTCCGGGTTAACGGCCGTGTAAGAACTCCGCAAGATGGGCTCCCTAGCCTCAGGACGCAAACCGAGTCAGGGAGAGAACGATGAGACGAACCATGCTCGTCACGCTCGCCGCGGGCCTGGCGGCCGCGGCTCTGGCCGGCCCGGCGATGGCCGACGGCAAGTCGCTCGGGCCGCCGGGCACCACGATCTACGCCTTCGACGAGGCGTTCAGGACGGTCGCCACGCCCACGTCGCTCCCCAACCGCGGGCCGAACGACACGATCTACGTCTTCCCGGACTGCGCGACCTGCGCGTCCGTCTCGGAGGCCGCCCCGGGCACGCCCGGCTACAACGGCGGCCGCTGGAAGGTCGTCGAGGCGTTCGGCATCACGACTCAGCTGACCAACGCGGACGCCGTCGTGGCCGCGGCGAGCTCGCTCGTGGACACCGGGACGCGCTTCGTGTGCCCGCTCATCAGAGCCTAGACATTCATCCGCGATCGGGGCGGCTCCTGCCCGCTGCCGCCCCGATCGCTCCCGCACGAGGTTCAATTACGCGTGTGACTACGGTGCTCGTAGTGGACGACGAGCCGATCGTGCGGGAGGTCGTCGTCGGCTATCTCAGGCGCGAGGGCTTCCGCACCCTGGAGGCCGGCGACGGAGACACGGCGCGCGAGCTGCTCGAACGCGACGAGCCGGGCCTCGTCGTCCTCGACGTCATGCTGCCGGGGGCCGACGGGCTCGAGCTCTGCCGCTGGATCCGGGCGAGGTCGGACGTGCCGGTGATCATGCTCACGGCGCGCGGCGAGGAGGCCGACCGCATCGTCGGCCTCGAGCTGGGCGCCGACGACTACGTCACGAAGCCGTTCTCGCCGCGCGAGCTCGCCGCCCGCGTGCGCACCGTCCTGCGCCGCACCGAGCCGACCGTGGCGAAGGCCGAGCGGCTCTCCTTCGAGGGGCTCGACCTGGACGCCCGTACCCGCGAGGTGGAGAAGGCGGGCGAGCCGGTGCGCCTGACGGCGAAGGAGTTCGACCTGCTCTGGTTCCTCGCCAACCACCCGCGCCAGGTCTTCTCACGCGACCAGCTCATGGACCGCGTCTGGGGCTACGAGGCGGCGCTCGACACCGGCACGGTGACCGTCCACGTTCGCCGCCTGCGCGAGAAGATCGAGGACGACCCCTCGCGGCCGCGCTTCCTCGAGACGGTCTGGGGCGTCGGCTACAGGTTCGTGCCGTGATCACGTTCGCGCTGGTCGTCGCGGCGGCGACCCTCGGCGCCGGGCTGGTCGCGGCGCTCCTCCTGCGGCGGCTTCCGACCCTGCGCCTGCAGCTCGTCGGTCTCGGGCTGATCGCCGTGCTCCTCCCCCTCGCCGCCGTGCTCCTGTCCGGCGTGGCCATGTTCGACTCCGAGCACGACCTGACGATCCTGGCTGTCGCGACGGCCTCCGCCACGGCCGCGCTCGCCGCCTCGTTCCTGCTGGGCCGCTCCATCCTGCGGTCGATCGAGCGCGTGCGGGCCGCGTCCTCGGCGCTCGCGCGCGGCGACCTCGCGGCGAGGGCGCCTGCGACCGGGCCGACCGAGCTGGCCGAGCTCGCGGAGTCCTTCAACGAGATGGCCGAGAACGTCGAGGGCCTCTTCGACGCACGACGTCAGCTCGTCGCCTGGGCGAGCCACGACCTGCGTACGCCCCTCGCCTCCATGCAGGCGATGCTCGAGGCACTCGAGGACGGGCTCGCGGACCCGGAGCGCTACCTGCCGGCCATGCGCGAGCAGGTGCGGACGCTCAACCTGCTCGTGGAGGACCTGTTCGAGCTCGCGCGAATCGACGCCGGCGTCCTGACGCTCGAGCTGCGGGAGCTGCCGCTCGGGCCGCTCGTGGACTCGTGCCTGCGCGGCCTCGAGGCCGAGGCGGCCGCCCGGCACGTGACGCTCCGAGCGGAGATCGACGGCGCCGGCATACGCGTGCTGGCGGCGCCGGAGAAGGTCGAGCGCGTCCTCTACAACCTGATCACGAACGCGCTCCGCCACACCCCGTCGGACGGATCGGTGGCGGTGGTCGTCGAGCCGCTTGCCAAGGAGGTGCGCGTGTCCGTGGAGGACACCGGCGAAGGGCTCACGACGGAGGCCGTCCGGCGGATGTTCGACCGCTTCTGGCGCGGCGACCGCGCGCGCTCTCGCGACCGTGGCGGCGCCGGGCTCGGGCTCGCCATCGCGCGGGGCCTCGTCGAGGCGCACGGAGGCCGGATCTGGGCCGAGAGCGGCCCGGACGGCGGCGCCAGGGTCTCCTTCACGCTGCCGAAGTCCGCCTAGGCCTGTGGGCCGCGTGAGAGCAGCGCGACCGCGTGGGCGGCGAGACCCTCGCCGCGGCCCGTGAAGCCGAGCCCGTCGGTCGTCGTGGCCCGCACCGAGAGCCGCCCGGGCTCCACGCCGAGCGCGCCCGCGAGCCGCTCCTGCATCTCGTGACGCCGGTCGGCGATGCGAGGCCGCTCGCCGACGAGGACGCAATCGGCGTTGACGAGCTCGAAGCCCGCCTCGCGCACCGCGTCGTAGGCGCGCGCGAGCAGGTGGAGCGAGGAGGCGCCCTCCCACCGCGGATCGCCCGAGGGGAAGAAGGCGCCGATGTCGCCAAGGCCCGCGCCTCCGAGCACGGCGTCCACGAGCGCGTGGGCGATCACGTCACCGTCCGAGTGGCCCGCGAGCCCCGCCTCGCCGGGAAACTCCACGCCGCCCAGGACGAGCCGGGCGTCCTGCGAGAACCCGTGCGCGTCGACGCCGATGCCGACGCGGAGATCGCTCATCCGAGCGGCTCCTGGCGGCCGCGGCGACCGTCGAAGACGGTCACGGTCTCGTAGCCGGCCGCGCGGAGGAGCTCGAGCGCGGCCGGGAAGTCGCGTCCCACGTCGCCCGCGACGTGGGCGTCGGAGGCGAGCGTCGCCCCGGCTCCGTCCTCGCGGCAGCGGGCGAGCAGGTCGGGCGCGGGATAGAGCTCTCCGACCGGCTTCCGGAGCCCGGCCGTCGAGACCTCGACCGCCACGCCGGCCTCGCCCACAGCCTTCGCCGCGGCCGCGTGGTGCGCCGCCACGGCTGAGGAAGCCGGGCGCCTCCCGAAGATCTTCACGAGGTCGAGGTGCGCGAGGACGTCGACGAGGCCGCTCGCGGCCAGCTCGCCGACCGCCTCGAAGTAGCGGCTCCAGACGTCCTCGACGGCGAGCCGCGCCCACACGCCGGGCTCCATGTCCACCGCCTCCCCGTCCACGATGTGGACCGACCCGAGCAGGTAGTCCCACGGGTACGGGGCCAGGAGGTCCGCGAGCTCGCTCGCCCGCCCCGGAATCCAGTCGAGCTCGAGACCGAGCTTCACGGGTATCCCGCGGCGCTTGCCCTCGACGACGGCGTCGCAGTAGGCGTCCAGGTCGTGCCCGAGCCGCGACCGCTGGTACGGGTGCTCCACGAGGCGGTCGAACTCCCGGAAGTAGTAGACGTGCTCGGTGAAGCCGATCTCGTCCACCCCGCGGGCGGCCGCCTGCTCGGCGAAGCGCTCGACCGCCTCGACCGTGTGCTCGATCGGGCCCTCGCGCCCCTCGGCGGGCCCGCGCAGGTGCATGTGGTAGTCCACGATCATCGCTCCGCCGCGAGCAGACTCTCCACGAAGGCCAGGTCGGCGGGCGTCGTCACCTTGAGCAGGCGGCGGTCGCCGTCGACGAGACGCACCCTCCCGCCGGCGGCCTCGACCAGGCCGGCGCAGTCGGTGGCGTCGCCCGCGCCCGCAAGCGCGCGCCGCAGGGCGTCGGCGACGAAGGCCTGCGGCGTCTGCACCGCGTGCAGCCCCGTACGGTCGACGGTCTCGGCGACCGCCTCCCCCTCGGCGCGCTTGACCGTGTCCGCCAGCGGCAGCGCCGGGACGGCGGCGTCCCAGCCCTCGCCGAGGGCGGTCACGACCCGCTCGACGACCCCGGCCGGGAGGAACGGTCTCGCGGCGTCGTGGACGAGCACGACGGCCGCGTCCGCAGGCACCTCCGCGAGCCCCGCCCGCACCGAGTCGGTCCGCGTCGCCCCGCCCGTAACCACGGCCCGCACCGAACCGGCGCCGAGCTCCTCGGCGAGGAGGATGGTCGGCTCCTCCCAGTCAGGAGCCGCGGCGACCACGATCGCCTCGACCCACGGCGAGGCGTCCAGACGCTCGAGGCTCTCGGCGACGAGCGGCCGGCCGGCGAGGTTGGCGAAGGCCTTGGGCCGCTTGCCGCCGAACCGCTCGCCCCTGCCGGCGGCGACGAGCACGGCCCAGACTCCCGCCGAGCTCATCGGCGGAGCACGATCTCGCCGCCCCGCTCGACGAAGACGTCCGGGCTGAGCGGGTCCTCGGACGTCTGGAAGTCACGCTGGAGCTTGACGCGGAAGAGCTGCTCGGTGTTACCGGTCTCCAGCACGGCGAGGGCGAGTGCGATGAACACGTTCTCCATCGGCACCGCGTAGGCGGCCGGGCCCCCGAGCTGCTCGACGATCTGGTCGCGCAGCTCGGGCACCACCATGCGGGCTGCGTCGTAGCCGTCGCTCGAGGCCCAGCCGCAGAGCTCCTGGCCGCCCGAGGGCTCGCAGAGGAGCGGCTCGTCCTCGTTCGTCTGGGCGAGCAGGTTGTCGAGCGCCAGCGTGTGGAGCTCCGCGACGCTCGTCCCCCAACGCTCGACGTCCTCCGGCCGCACGAGCGTGAAC
>JBOHAK010000250.1:0-9941 GCA_050697795.1 Gaiellaceae bacterium | reverse complement strand
TCGTACGTGTGGTAGTGCGGCTTCGCCCGCCCCGGAGGGATGGAGCCGACGAACTGCGTGACGGTGCGGCAGCCGACCTCCTCGTTGGCGACGTAGCGGAACTCGCGGTCCTTGCCCGCGCGATGGGGCTGCTGCTCCGCGAGGCGCACGGCGACGGGCTCCGGCCTCTCCGCCGGGTCGCCATCGGGCGCGAGCGCGAGCACCGAGACGAGGACGAGGTCGCCGGGCCCGTCGTTCTCGACCTCGTAGCGCTCGCCGGGCGGCACGACCACGCCGGTCTCGGGCTCGAGGACGTGCTCGGCGCCTCCCACGTGGAGCGTGGCCGTGCCCGAGACGGCGAAGAGCAGCTCTTCCCGCGCGCCGCCCGCATGCGGGCGCGACCGGCCCGGAGCGAACCGGATCACACGCTGCTCGAGCGTCTCGCAGCCGAAGCCGGGGCCGATCGTCACCCGCGTCGTCGCGGTGTCTCCGTCGTCCCGCCGCGCCTCCGCGGAGGCCTCGTCCGTTACGTGTCGGCCCATCGTCCTAGGGCCCGATCGGAGGGCGGCCGTCGACGTGAACGGGGTCATGGGGGGGCATGGCCTCTCTTCTTCAGACGGTATCCAGCGAGAGTGGTTTGACGCCTGCCTGCCGCTCCCGCGCGCCGACCATACCGCGCGGCGGCGTCCGAATCGACCTCCACCGTGTGCGCCGGTGCGGCTTCGCAGCCGATTGACCTGCCGCGGACGCGGTTGGTTAGGATCGTTCGCGATGCTGCTGAGCGAAGTCGGGTACGCTCGTCCCGCAGGCGTCGAGGAGGCCGTGCGCCTGCTCGCGGAGAACGACGGCGCCCGCGCGCTGGCCGGCGGCCAGACGATGGTGAACGTGATGAAGGCGCGCGCCGCGGCGCCGGACGTCCTCGTCGATCTCGCAGACCTGGCGGAGCTCCGCACGATCGAGTCGACGGCCGACGGCGGGCTCGTGCTGGGCGCAATGGCGACCTACACGCAGGTCATCACGTCCTCCGAGGTGAAGCGGGCGCGGCCCGTGCTCGCCGACGTCTCCGCGCAGATCGCCGACGTACAGGTGCGGAACCGCGGGACCGTCGGGGGAAACGTCTGCTCCAACGATCCGACCAACCACCTGCCGCCCGTGCTGGTCGGCGCGGGCGCCACGATGACGATCGTCGGCGCGGACGGGGAGCGCACCGTCCCGGCCGAGGAGTTCTTCCTGGGGGTGTACATGACTGCGGTCGGGCCCGGCGATCTGCTGACGAGGATCACGCTGCCGCCGCTCGGCGGGGCCGGCGACGGCTTCAGCGCGATCACGATCGGAGCCGACGGCACGTGCATCGTCAACGCCGCGGCGACGGTACAGGGGGACGACGCGCGCGTGGCCCTCGGCTGCGTCGCGGCGACACCGGTGCTCCTCACGGCGGCGGCCGAGGAGGGCGCGGTGCGCGAGGCGGTGCGCGGCGCGGGTCTCGAGCCGCCCTCCGACGTCCACGGGTCGGCGGACTACCGGCGCCACCTGGCAGAGGTCGTCGCCGTGCGCGCGGTCGCCGCCGCCCGGGAAGGGAGCTAGATGGAGCCGGTCACGAGCACGCGCGTCTCGCTCACGGTCAACGGCGCGGTCCACGAGCGGGAGGTGGAGGCGAGGCGCCTGCTCGTCCACTTCATCCGCGACGACCTCGACCTGACGGGGACCCACATCGGCTGCGACACGGGGAACTGCGGCGCCTGCACGGTCCTCCTGGACGGCGCGGCCGTCAAGTCCTGCATGCTGCTCGCCGTCCAGGCCGAGGGGGCGTCGATCGAGACGGTGGAGTCCCTTGCACAGGAGGGGGAGCTCCATCCGCTCCAGCAGGCCTTCTCGGACCACCACGCGCTCCAGTGCGGCTACTGCACGCCCGGAATGCTGATGAGCGCGAAGCACCTGCTCGACCACAACGCGGAGCCGACCGAGAACGAGATCCGCCGCGCGATCCAGGGGAACATCTGCCGCTGCACGGGCTACGTGAACATCGTCGAGGCCATCGCGGCCGCGGCGAGAGGGAGGTGAACAGGTGAGCACGACGACCGCGACGACGACGGCGCCCGAGCAGGTCGAGGCCCCGCAGAAGGGCTTCGCCGGGCAGAACGTCCCGCGCAAGGAGGACAAGCGGCTCGTCCAGGGCCAGGGCGTCTTCGTCGACGATGTCCGCCGCCACGAGGTGGGCTACGTCCACTTCGTGCGCTCCCCCTACGCGCACGCGGCGATCACGAGCATCGACATCTCCGAGGCGCTGGCGCTCGAGGGTGTGTACGGCGCGCTGATCGGGGAGGAGGTCGCGGCGCTCACCGACCCCTTCTTCCAGCTCTCGGTTCCGCCCGGGTCCGAGATCAAGGACTATGCCCTGGCCGTCGGCAAGGTGCGCCACCTGGGCGACCCCGTCGCGGCGGTGGCCGCGCGCACGCGCGAGCTCGCGCGTGACGCCGCGGAGCTCGTCGAGGTGGAGTACGAGCCGCTGCCGGTGGTCGTCGACCCCGAGCGCGCGCTCGACGAGGACGCCGCAGTCCTCCACGAGGACGCGGGCTCGAACCTCGTCTGGTCGGGCGCGTTCGACTGGGGCGACTTCGATGCGGCGCTCGCGGAGGCCGACCACGTTGTGAGGATCGAGCGCCTGCATTTCGACCGCTTCTCCTCGACCCCGCTCGAGACCAGCGGCGCGCTCGTCGAGTACGACCGCGGCACCGCCCAGTGGACGCTGCACGCGAACAACCAGTTCCCCGGCTTCGCGATCATCATGATGGGCCCCGCCCTCCGGACCGGGATGGACAAGCTCCGCTTCGTCTCTCAGGACATCGGCGGCGCCTTCGGCAACAAGATCTGCACGCACCCGCAGCTCGTCGCGCTCTGCCTGCTCGCGCGCAAGCTCAACCGGCCCGTGCACTGGACCGAGTGGCGGACGGACCAGCACACGGGCAACAGCCACGGCAACGAGCGTGTCTTCCTCGACGTCGAGGTGCCCGTGAAGGCCGACGGGACGATGCTCGGGTTCCGCTGCAAGGCGCTCGACGACTGCGGGGCCTACAGCCGCTACGAGCCGCTCGGCTGCATCATCTGGGCGCAGGTGACGCCGGGGCTCTACCGGTGGCGGAACGTGCACATCGACTTCTCGCAGGTGTGCACGAACAAGTCGCCCTGCGGCCCGAACCGCGGCTACTCGCGCATGCAGCACCTGTGGTTCACCGAGCGGGTGATCGACATCGTCGCCCACGAGCTCGAGCTCGACCCGGTCGAGATCCGCAAGCGGAACTACATCACGGCCGAGGAGATGCCGTACGAGACTCCCAACGGCTGCGTGTACGACTCGGGCGACTACGCGCGCTGCCTCGACACGGCGCTCGACCTGATCGGCTACGGGTCGATCGAGGCGAGGCGGCAGGACGCGGAGAGCCGCGGGAAGCTCCTCGGCGTGGGCATCGGCTCGACGCTCGACTCGGGGACGAACAACTTCGGCCAGTCCCAGCTCCTGAACCCCGACCTCCAGTTCTCCGGCAACAACGAGGTGGCGAGCGTCAAGCTGGACATCTTCGGCGAGATCGTCGTCACGCTCGGCACGACCCCGCAGGGTCAGAGCCACGAGACGGTCGCCTCCCAAGTCGTCTCCGACATCCTGGGCGTGACCCCCGACGACGTGCACGTGCGCGCCGGGCACGACAGCTACTGGAACTCGTACGCCGGCTTCTCCGGGACCTACGCGAGCCAGTTCGCTGTGACCGGGCTTGGCGCGGTCTCGGGAGCGACCGAGCTCCTCGCCGACCAGATCCGGAGGCTCGCCGCCGTCATCCTCGGCGCCGACGGGCCCGAGGAGATCGAGCTCGCGGAGGGCTTCGCCAGGCGCCGCGACAACCCCGAGGCCGCCCTCCCGTTCATGGCCTGTGGCGCGATCGTGAACGCCAACAACGCCGGCCTGCCGCCCGAGCTGGACGACGTCACGCTCAACTGCCGCTACGTCTACAAGCCGCCCTTCCAGGTGCCGGACAAGGAGCGCAAGTTCGGAAACCTCACGCTCACCTACGCGACCCAGATCCACGCGTGCGTCGTCGAGGTGGATCCGGAGACCGGCGTCTACGAGATCGTCGACTACGCGGCCGTGGACGATTGCGGCAAGCGCATCCATCCGCAGATCGTCGAGGGCCAGGTGCACGGCGCCGCCGCGCACGGCCTCGGGGCGGCGATGTTCGAGTCGTTCTCCTACGACGAGGACGGGACGCTCCTGACGTCCAACTTCTACGACTATCACGTGCCGCACGCGCTCGACATGCCTCCACTGAAGACCGACGCGATCGAGTCGCCGTCGCCGTTCACATCCCTGGGGACGAAGGGGATGGGCGAGGGCGGCGGAGCCGGCATCCACTCGGTCTGCGCGGCGATCCAGGACGCGCTTCGACCGGCCGGCAACGCGATCGTCACCGACAGCCACAACCCCTACCACCGGGTCTGGGAGCTCCTCCGGGATCCCGAGGCCAGCCGTGCGCTCGTGAAGGTCGAGCAGCGGTGAAGGTCGAGGGCACGCGCAGCTACGCGGCGCCGCGCGAGCGCGTCTGGGAGGTCCTCAACGACCCGGCCGAGATGGCCGGGCTGATGCCGGGCGTGGAGAGCTTCGAGATCCTGGACGAGACCCACTGGAAGGCGAAGGTCAAGGTGCCGCTCGGGCTCGGGAGCCTCCGCATGAGCATCGACTTCGAGAAGGCCGAGTCGCGCCCGCCCGAGCACGCCCGCCTGCAGGCGAAGGGCAAGGGGGTTGGGGCGATCATGAGCATGGAGACGCAGTTCGACCTGAGCGAGGAAGACCATGGCACGGGCATGCGCTGGGAGGCGGACGTCCGCATCCTCGGGCAGGTGGCGAGCATGGGGCAGCGCGTCGTCCAGCCGATCGTGACCCAGCAGGTGAACAACGTGCTGACCGCGCTCGACCAGCGTGTCGCGGCGAAGGGCGCCGGGCGGGGTGCAAAGGCCGGAGCGCCGCCGGAGGCGGGCGCGAGCGGCGCCGAGGAGGGGATCCACCCGGGCTCGCCGGAAGCCTACTCCGACGAGCCGAAGGGGCCGACGCACTCCGCGTAGGATCCGCGGGGCCTCGACGTCATGGGCCACCCGTTCCGCATCGGCGTGATGCAGCTCACCATGGAGCCGCTCGCCGAGATGCTCGCGACGGCTGAGGTGATGGACCGCGTCGGCATGGACACCATCTGGCTCGCCGAGGCCTACCCGTGGTGGCGCAAGCACGGGATGGAGGCGCGCTCCTCGACCGTCGTCTCGGCGCTCATCGCCGGGCGCACGAGCCGGATCGCCGTCGGCTGGGGGATCATCTCGCCGTTCACCCGCCATCCTGTGCAGGCGGCGATGGACGCCCGCGTCGTCCAGGAGGCGGCCGGCCCAGGGCGCTTCCTGCTCGGGTTCGGCACGTCGAAGATCTTTCTCGTGAACGCGCGGATGCAGACGAAGAAGACGCTCGGGCCGATGCGCGATGCCGTGGCGATCGTGCGCGGCGTCCTCGGCGGAGAGGCCTTCGAGTACGAGGGCGAGACGTGGAGCGCATCGGTTCCCCCGCTCTCCGGGGAGGCGGAGTCGCCGCGCGAGGTGCCGCCCGTCTACGTGGCCGCGACGGCGCCGAGGATGCAGGCCCTCGCTGGCGAGATCGGCGACGGCTGCCTGACGCCCTCGATCACGACGCCGGCCTTCGTCCGCTACACGCGCGACAACGTCAAGGCCGACATCGACATCGGCTGCACGGTCGTCGCCTCGATCCACGAGTCCGACCGCGCCGCCGGACGGGACGGCGCCCGCGAGATCGCGGCGATGTACCTGGCAAACAAGTTCCAGAACATCAAGGGCTCCGCCGACACGCTGCTCGAGCTCGCGGCGATCGAGATGGGCGAGCTCGCGCCGGTCGCCGAGGCGATGGAGGGTGGCGGGCGCCTGGCCGCGAAGAGGAAGGTGACCGACTCCCTGCTCGACCGCTGCAAGCCGATCGCCGGGACGCCCGCCGACTGCATCGCGGCCATCGAGGAGTACCGCGAGGCCGGCTGCACGCACGTCATGCTCGAGCTCTGGGGCGACGACCGCCACCGGCAGGTCGAGCTCTTCGGCGAGCGCGTGTTGCCGCACGTCAGATGATCGACGAGCGGCGTCTGGTCGATCTCGCGCTCCGGCTCGTCTCGACGCCGTCGTTCACGGGCTCCGAGCAGGCTGCCGCCGAGCTGATGCGGGACGAGCTCGCCTCGCTCGGGCTGCAGGTGCAATGGCAGCAGGTCGAGGACGGACGGGCGAACGTGCTCGGGACCTGGCCGGGCGCCGGCGGCGGCCCGACGCTCATGTTCAACGGGCACCTCGACACCTCGTATTCCGGCCGCGAGCCGTGGCTCCAGGGCATCCCCGGCTTCCAGCCGGAGGGCTTCGAGCGGCACGGGCGCATCTACGGGCTCGGGATCTCGAACATGAAGGGCGCCGTCGCCTGCTACGTGGAGGCGGTACGCGCGCTCATGGACGCCGGCGTGCGGCTGCGCGGCGACGTGATGATCGCGGCGGTTGCCGGCGAGATCGAGAAGACACAGGAGGGCGAGGCGCAGGGCGCCGAGTTCCGCGGCTACGCGACCGGGTCCCGTCACCTCGTCGCGCACGGGGGCGTGGCCGACATGTGCGTGCTCGGCGAGCCGACCGAGAACAAGGTCGTGCTGGCGCATTTCGGGACGATCTGGCTGCGGCTGACCACGCGCGGGTCGTTCGTCCACACCGCGTTCAGCTCGGGACGGCTGGCCGACAACTCGATCGTCCGGATGGGAGGCGTGCTCGCGGCGGTGCTCGAGTGGCTTCCCCGCTGGGAGGAGGAGATGAGCCACGGCGACGTGCGCGGCGTCGCCAACGTCGGCGCGATCCGGGGCGGCTTCGGCTGGCGCGTTTCCCGCACGCCGCACGAGACGCACCTCTACCTCGACCTGCGCGTCCCGCCGTCCGTGCCGATGGCCGACGCGCGGCGGCGGGCGCTCGAGTACGCGCGGGGCCTCGAGGGTGTGGAGGCCGAGGTGTACGTGACGGCGCCGGGCGCCGAGATCGACGCCGGCCACCCGCTCGTCGGGGCACTCGAGCAGGCTCATGCCGAGGTGTTCGGCGAGGCGCCCGAGCGAGACATCACGCGCTGGTTCTCGGACGCCTCGGTGCTGACCCGCTACGGGATCGACACGGTGAACTACGGCACCGCGAGCGGGCTGCCGGATGCCGAGCGGGGGGAGAATCTCGAGATCGAGGGGCTCGTGAGGACGGCAGAGGTCTATGCGCGCGTGGCGAAGGCGGTCTGCGGGGTCGCGGGGTGAAGCTCGTCACGTTCGACGAGGGCCGGGTCGGCCGGCTCGACGGCGAGGAGATCGTCGTCCTCGACGCGCCCGACATACGGACGTACTTCGAGCGCGGCGGCGCCGGCGAGACCGGCGACCGGGTCGCGCTCGCGGACGCCCGCCTGCGCGCGCCGATCGTCCCGAAGAAGTTCTTCCACACGGCCGGGAACTTCCGCGAGCACGAGGACGAGTCGAAGCGCGTCGACTGGTCGCACGAGATCGCGCCGTGGATCGTCTTCTTCCAGAACGTCGACGCGATCGTCGGGCCCGACGACCCGGTGGTCTATCCCGAGCACCTGACCGAGGAGCTCGACTACGAGCTCGAGCTGGCCGTCGTCATCCGCAAGGCGGGGAAGTGGTTCGGGCCCGAGGAGGCGGCCGACTACATCGGCGGCTACGTGATCTTCAACGACGTGACGGCGCGCGACATCCAGCGGCGCGAGATGCGGTCGGGCGTCTTCTCCTACTGCAAGGCGATCGACACGTTCTGCCCGCTCGGCCCCTGGATCGTGACGCCGGACGAGATCTCCGACCCGCACGACCTCGCCATGGAGCTGCGCGTGAACGGCGAGCCGCGCCAGGTTTCGCACTCGGGCCGCATGTCGGTGACGATCCCGGAGATCGTCGCGCACTACTCGGCGCTCGGCTACAGCGCGGGCGACGTGCTCTCGACCGGGACGGTCTCCGGCGTGGCCGGGTTCAGCGAGGACGCGGCCTCGTTCTACCTGCGGCCGGGGGACGTGATGGAGGGCGAGATCGAGCGGATCGGCGTCCTCCGAAACCCGGTCGTCTCGTGGGAGGAGGCCCACGGCGAGCCGGCGCCGCCGCGGGTCCGGTGGTGACGGGCCCCGCCCCCGTGCGGCGTTCAGGTACTCGCGTCTTGATGGGAGACCCACCTCCCACCCCGTTGGCTTCGAGCCTACCGCCGTACCTCGCGTGCGTGGGACACGCATGGGTGCCGAGAGCGTGCCGATGACCTGGCCCGTCGACGCGACCAAGCTCGACCGCGTCCGGAGCCTCATGTCCGAGCATGAGCTCGACGCCCTCGTCGTCCGGGCGCCCGACAACGTCCTCTACCTCTCGAACTACTGGTGCATGAAGGGCTACGACCTCGTCGTCTTCCCGCGGGAGGGCGAGCCCACGCTCGTCGTGCTCGAGCCGCAGCGCGACGACGCCGAGCGCACGGCCTGGACCGAGGATATCCGCCTCTTCCAAGGCTACGACGAGCGCGATCCGCGCCCGCCGACCGCGCGCGCCCTCGAGCGCGCGCAGGAGGTCGTGCGCGAGGCGGGCTACGAGCGGATCGGGCTCGAGCTCTCGCTCGGGACGCAGGCCTCCGACCGCATGGTCGGCGAGCCGACGACGTATACGCACGCGTTCTTCCACGCCTTCGGGCCCGCCGAGGACGCCACGCCGCTCCTGGCCGAGGCGCGTGCCGTGAAGACCCCCCAGGAGATCGAGCGCATGCGCCTCGCTAACGAGCTTGCCGCGCGCGCGATGGAGCACGTCCGCCGCGAGCTGCGGCCGGGCATGAAGGAGAGCGAGGCCGGGGCCCTCTGGGAGGGCTTCGTCCACGGCGAAGGCACCGGCTACGAGGGCAAGATCGAGCTGGCGCGCGGGTTCGCCCTCGTCTGGTCGGGGCCGGGGATCCGCACGTTCACGGCGACGGGCGACCGGCCCGTGCAGGAGCGGGAGCCGACGCTCTTCGAGATCTGGGTCTGCGTCGACGGCTACTGGTGCGACCACACGAAGAACGTCTGCCCCGGTGAGCTCACGCCGGAGTACGACGAGCTCCTCGACCGGCTCCTCGCCGTCTACCGCGCCGCTGTCGACCACGTCCGTCCCGGGGCGAGCCTCGCCGACCTCGACCGGCTCGTTCGCGACGGGATCGCCGAGGCCGGCTATCCCGGGCAGCCCTCCCATCCGGTTGCCCACGGCGTCGGCGCACGCGCCCACGAGCCGCCGTACGCGCACCAGGCCGGCGGCGGCACCATCGAGGAGGGCATGGTCCTCGCGATCGAGCCCGGCGCGTACTGGGAGGGCGGGGGCGGCCTCCGTGTCGAGGACAACTTCCTCGTCACGGTGACCGGCGCCGAGCAGCTCTCGTCATTCCCCGACGACTTCCGGCAGACGTGATCGACCGCGACAGGATCTGGACGGGGGCGGTCAACGACCCCTACCGCGGCGCCGGCTCGGTCGGCCTCTACGACACCACCCTCCGCGACGGCGAGCAGACGGTCGGCGTTGTCCTCTCGCCGGAGGACAAGCTCGAGATCGCCCGCGCCCTCGACGAGCTCGGCATCGACCGGATCGAGGCCGGCTTCCCGCGGGTCTCCGAGGACGACCGGAGGGCCTTCGAGCTCATCCTCGCGGCGGGCCTGCGGGCCGAGGTGTGGGGCTTCTCTCGCGCCGTCGCGGCCGACGTGGAGGCGCTCCTCGAGCTCGGGGTCAGCGCCTCGGTCATCGAGTCCCCGATCTCGGATCTGAAGCTCGACGCGCTCGGCGTCACGCGCGAGACGATGCTCGAACGCATCCGCAAGGCCGTCTCCTTCGCCGCCGGGCAAGGCGTCACCGTCGCCTACTTCG
>JBOHAK010000249.1:0-2185 GCA_050697795.1 Gaiellaceae bacterium | reverse complement strand
TCATCAGGTCGTTCCCGCCGTCGTCGCGGTCCTGGGCGTCGTTCCGCGTCACCCCGCTGGCATCTTCCTTGCCGCCCACGAGGTCGATCCCGAGCCCGTCGTTGCCGGAGATGACGTTGCGGCTGATTGTGAACCCTTCCGTGAAGACGCCGCCGGTGACCACGATGCCGGCCAGGCCGTTCCCAGTGATGGTGTTCCCGGTGGCGGTCCCGCCCGTGCCTCCCAGATGCTCGATGCCGAAGAAGGCGTTTCCGTCGATGACGTTGTCCGTGATCGTCAGCTCGTCGACGTCGTTGACGAACACGCCTCGCCTGTCGTTCCCGGCGATCGTGTTGCCGTCCAGAACGATCTCCGTGGAGAACGTCACAGCGAAGCCGAGCCCGTTGGCGCTGATCGTGCTGTCCGAGACCTCGTTGCCCGTCCCGACCTCGCTTCCGGCCAGGGAGATCCCCTGGTTGTTGTCGGTCACCGTGACGCCGGTGAGCAGGTTGTTCGAGCCACCGCGAACCTCGATCCCATTCGAGTACTCGCGGACGCCGAGCCCGATCACGGAGTTGCCGGACGACGTGACGAAGAGGCCGCGGTGGAACTCGGCCAGCCCCGGTCCGTCGAGCGTGATGGGGAAGCCGCCCGGCTGCGTCGTCGCGTCGACCGTCGTCGCGTCGTCGCCGATCGTCAGCGGCGCGGCACCCTGCGCCGTGGCGATCGTGAAGCCCGTGCCGTCGAAGCCCGGGTCGGACGTCGGGATGTCGAAGGCGATCGTCTCGGGCCCGGCCGTGTTCGTGGAGGCGATCGTCGCCTCCCGAAACGACGTCTGCCCATCGGGCCCGGGCAGGTCGGCGACCGTCTGGGCGCCGCCGAAGTCGGCCACGTCGCTCGTCGTGTCCACCGTAATGGTCGTCTGCGCCTGCGCGCCCGCCGCCGAGCCGGCGACGAGGGCGAGGAGCGCCGCCGCGAGGGCGGCCGGAAGCGCGCGCCGTCGCGACGCACGAAGCGTTCCGTGTCTCATCTCAGACCCCCCTTAGGTCCTCGTTTGTCCCCGGAAGGTGGGGACCGTAGCAGCTACGAACCGGTCCCTACGGGACGCGCATCCGATCGGATTGCGTCATGCGCCCGGCACGATTCGAACGTGCGACCTCTGCCTCCGCAGGGCAGCGCTCTATCCCCTGAGCTACGGGCGCGGGGAAGAAATCAGTGTAGCGAGCGGGCTTTCGCCCGGCCGGTCCCGAGCACGGCGTCCGCCGGCACCTCGTTCCGCACGTAGGCGAGCGCGACGATCCCGTCGTCCGTCCGGACGGCGCTCGTCACGCGCCCGACGGCCTTCTCGCCCAGGCGGAGCTCGGCGTCGGGCTGCGGCAGCTCCTCGCCCTCGACGCCGAGGACGCGGAGGCCGCGGTTCGCGTGCCCGCGGTGGTGGAGGCGCGCGATCGGCTCCTGGCCCGGGAAGCAGCCCTTCGTCAGGCTCACGGCGCGCTCGACGAGACCGGCCTCCGCCGGGAGAACGCGGTCGTCGATCTCGCGGCCGAAGCGGGGCGTCCCGGCTCGAATCCGGAGCGCCTCGAGCGCCTCCTCGTCCAGCGTGGGCTCCAGGTCGGCGTCCAGGACCTCGACGGCCGGCTCGCCGTAGTCGTCGTTCGCAATCCCCTCCGCCCCGCCGCCGAAGACGAGCGTCGAGGTGTGCTCCTCGAGCTCGATGTCGGCCTTGGCCGCGAAACGCATGCGCACGAGCGCGGCCCGGAGCGTCTCGCCGAGCTCGGGCTCGGTGAGCAGGAGGAAGTCGTCCGGCCCGCGCCGCAGAACCCTCAGGGGCGCGATCACCCGCGCCTTGGGCGTGAGCAGGAGCGCCTGGCACGACTCGCCGGCCGTGAGCGCTGCGACGTCGTTGGAGAGCATCCTGTGGAGGTAGTCCTCGGCATCCGGCCCGGCCACGCGGACGAACGCGCGCGGGCGGTTCGCGACGGTGATCGAGGTGGCTGCCTCCACGAGGTAAGTGTACGAAGCGCCTGACCCCTGGGCGGCGATCGCTCCTATACTCGCCGCGCCGTCAAACGACACTAGGGGGTCCGAAGATGGCCAGACGCACTCTCGCGGCGCTCGGCGCCGCCCTCGCCGTGCTCGTGCCGGCGGGGACCGCAGAGGCCGACGTCAAGATCAGCGACCGCGCTTACGTCCGCCACGACGGGGG
>JBOHAK010000248.1:0-23897 GCA_050697795.1 Gaiellaceae bacterium | reverse complement strand
GATCAGCTCCTGGATCAGCACCGTCTTGCCCACCCCGGCGCCGCCGAAGAGGCCGACCTTGCCGCCCTTGACGTACGGGGCGAGCAGGTCGATCACCTTGATGCCCGTCTCGAAGATCTGCACGGTCGGCTCGAGCTCCTCGAACGTCGGCGCGCTGCGGTGGATCGGCCAGCGCTCGCCGGACACCTCCTCGCCCTCGTCGATCGGCTCGCCGAGCACGTTGAAGATGCGGCCGAGCGTCTCCTGGCCCACGGGGACGGAGATCGGCGCGCCGACGTCCACGACGTTCGCACCGCGTGGGATGCCGTCCGTCGAGTCCATGGCCACCGCGCGCACCCGGTCGTTTCCCAGGTGCTGCTGGACCTCGGCGATCAGATGCATTGCCGGCCGCCCGTCCGCGGCAGGCACGTCGATCTCGAGTGCGTTGTAGATGTCCGGCAGACGCTCGTGGAAGGCGGCGTCGATGACGACGCCCCTGATCTCGACGATCTTGCCGACGTTCTTCGAGTCCGTGTCCTGGGCCATGAATCTCCCGGTCGCTTTGCGCCGCCAGTCTACCCAAGCGCCGGTCCAGCCCCTCAGCTCCGTCGCGAAGCGCGAAGCGCTTTTCGCGATTTACTAGATGACGCCTTCGGGCGGGTTGGGCGGGCCGCTCGGGACCGGTGCCTGCCGTGCCGGCGGGGCTTCCCGGGGCAGGTCGCGGAGCTGGTTCAGGTCGCGTGAGAGCAGGCTGACCTGGGAACCGCCGTCCACTGGCGCGGGCTGCGGCGGGCGGTCGAAGTACGAGCCGACGAGGGCCCCGAGCGCGAGCGCCGCGGCGGCGACGACGGCCGTCCTGCGACGCTGCGTCGAGAAGCCCGCCGTCCGGCGCGCCGGGATGCGTGTCCGCCTCGACGGCCGCTCGACCGGCGCGGCGCGCATGGCACCCGCGGTCGTGCGCATCGCGTCCTCGAAGTCGGCGCAGACCTCGCACGTGCCGAGGTGCCGCTCGAGGAGCTCCTCCTCGAGCACGGAGAGCTCGTCGTCGACCCGAAGCGACGACCATTCACGGGCGCGTTCGCAGACGCTGTCCCACATCAGCGGCTCTCTGCCGGCCATACCACTTCTGACGAACGACGGGGGCGGAGGTTAGATTCCGGCGATTCGGTCGAGCCGCAGCCGGGCCCGCTCGGCCTTGCGCTCCCGCTGCCGCTCGGGGTCGGGAACCGGCACGGCCGTGAAGAGCGCCTTCGTGTATTCGTCCTTGGGGTTCGAGTACACCTGCTCGGCCGGGCCGACCTCCACGAGCTTCCCGTTGTTCATGACCGCGATCTCGTCGGCCATCGTGCGCACGACGGCGAGGTCGTGGGAGATGAAGAGGTACGTGAGTCCGAAGTCGCGCTGGAGGTCTTTGAGGAGGTTCAGCATCTGCGCCTGGATCGAGACGTCGAGCGCCGACACGGGCTCGTCGCAGACGATCAGCTTCGGGTTGAGCGCGAGCGCGCGCGCGACCCCGATGCGCTGCCGCTGCCCGCCCGAGAACTCGTGGGGATAGCGGTTCGTGTAGTTCGGGTTGAAGCCGACCACCTCGAGCAGCCGCCTCACCGTCTCGCGGCGGCCGCGCCTCGTGCCCATGCCGTGCACCTCGAGCGGCTCGGCGACGATGTTCCCCACGGTCATGCGCGGATCGAGCGACGAGTAGGGGTCCTGGAAGACGATCTGCATGTCCTGGCGCATCTTCCGGAGGTCCTCGCCCTTGAGCCCGGTGAGCTCCTTCCCCTGGAACCGGATCGAGCCGGCGGTCGGGCGGATGAGCTGGAGGATGCAGTACCCCGTCGTCGACTTCCCGGAGCCGGACTCGCCGACGAGACCGAGGGTCTTCCCCTCCGGGATCGAGAAGGAGACGCCGTCCACCGCCTTGACGTAGTCGACCGTCCGCTCGATCAGCAGGCCCTTGCGGACCGGGAAGTGCTTCTCGAGGCCGGTGACGGTGAGGAGGGCGCCGTCCGTGCCTGCGCCGTTTCCGCCGACGGCGCTCATGTCGGCACCGCCTCGGGCATGCGCCCGCGCTGGCTCGCCGGATGCGCCGTCCGCGCCAGGTGGCCCGGACGGACCTCGCGGAGCTCCTGCGGCTCGTCCGCGCACGAGTCCTGCTCGCGGTACGGGCAGCGAGCCGCGAAGCGGCAGCCTTCCGGCGGGTCGACGAGATCCGGTGGCCGGCCAGGGATGGCGGTGAGCCGCCCTTCGCGGATGCCCTCGCCCTCGAGCTGGGGGAGCGCCCCGAGCAGCGCTTCCGTGTACGGATGCTCGGGATTCCCGAAGAGCTCGAGCGCGGCGGCCCGCTCGACGATCTGGCCCGCGTACATGACGGCGACGTCGTCGGCGGCCTCGGCGATGACGCCCATGTCGTGCGTGATGATGATCATGGCCATGTCGTGCTCCTCGCGAAGGCGCTCGAGGAGGTCCAGGATCTGCGCCTGGATCGTCACGTCGAGCGCGGTCGTCGGCTCGTCGGCGATCAGAAGCTTCGGGTCGCATGAGAGCGCGATGGCGATCATCACGCGCTGGCGCATGCCGCCAGAGAACTGGTGGGGGTAGTCGTCGAGCCGCTCGGCGGCGCGCGGGATCCCGACCTCCTCCAGGAGCTCGACGGCCCGCTTCCGCGCCGCGCCCCTCGAGATGTCGAAGTGGCGGTCGAGGGTCTCGGTGATCTGCGTCCCGATCCTGAACGTCGGGTTCAGCGACGTCATCGGGTCCTGGAAGATCATCGCGATCTGGCGGCCGCGCACGTCCTCGAGGCGGCGTTCGGAGAAGGTCGTCAGGTCCTGTCCCTCGAACATCACCGAGCCCTCGACGATCTTCGCGGGCGGCTTCGGGATGAGGCCCATGATCGAGAGCGCCGTGACCGACTTCCCGCAGCCGGACTCGCCGACGATCCCGAGCGTCCTGCCCTTCTCCACCTGAAAGGTGACGCCGTCCACAGCCTGGACGACTCCTTCGCGCGTGAAGAAGTGCGTCTTCAGGCCGTTGACCTCGAGCAGCGCCATCGGGCTCTACGTCTCCCGGGTGCGGGGGTCGAGGGCGTCGCGGAGGCCGTCGGCGATGAAGTTCGCGCAGAGGACGAGCGTGGCGATCGCGATGCTCGGAATGGCGATCTCCATGGGGTGCAGGCGATAGGCCTCGCGGCCCTCCTGTGCCATCGAGCCCCACGACGCGTCGGGCGGGTTGATGCCGAGGCCGATGAAGCTCAGGATCGCCTCGCCGAGCACGACCTGCGGCAGCTCGAGGAACACCGCGATGATCAGGATGCCGAGGGTGTTCGGCAGCAGGTGCCGGCCGAGGATGCGGTACCAGCGCGCCCCGACCGCCTTCGCCGCGCGCACGTAGTCGTTCTGCTTCAGCGAGATGATCTGGCCGCGGACGATGCGCGCGGTCGTGAACCAGCTCGCGATCGCGAGCGCGATCACCATCGTCTTGCGGTCGACGGCGCCCTGGTTGGAAACGATCTGGATCGTGAGGATCGCGAACGGGAGGTACGGCAGCCCGTAGAGGGCGTCGAGGAAGCGCATCATCGCGTTGTCGAGCCGCCCGCCGACGAAGCCCGAGAGCGCGCCGTAGCTGACGCCGATCACGAGGATGACGAACGTCGCGGCGAAGCCGATCGCGATCGAGATCTGCCCGCCGAGCGCGGTGCGCGTGAAGAGGTCGCGGCCGAAGCCGTCCGTGCCGAACGGGTGCTCGAGGCTCGGCGAGAGGTACGTCTGGCTGAAGTCCGCGTCGTTCGGGTCGATGTCGAAGATCGACGTCCAGATCCCGGGAATCTTCCAGAAGCCGGGGATCAGGAGGCAGTAGAGGACGATGAGGATGAAGATGACGGCGCCGGTGACGGCGCCCTTGTTCCGCAGGTAGCGCCGGTAGGCGTCTCGCCAGAGGCTGGACTGGCGGACCGGAGCGCCGGCCGCCTCGCCAGCCGCGGGCGCGGCGATGGTCGGAGGCGCGGTGGCGGGAATCGCTTCCCGGCGGTCGATGGCCACGGCTAGGCCCTCGCCTCGCGCGTCCTCGGGTCGAGGAAGCCGTAGAGGATGTCCACGACGAGGTTGGCCACGATGATGACCAGCGAGAGGAGAACCGTCAGGGCCATGACGAGCGCGTAGTCGCGGTTCCGGACGCCGTCGATGAAGCCCTTGCCGATCCCCGGGATCGAGAAGATGTACTCGATCACGAACGAGCCCGTGACGAGGAAGCCGAGCAGCGGGCCCGCGGCCGTGACGACCGGGATGAGCGAGTTGCGGAGGACGTGCATCCCGACGACCCGCCGGTAGCGGAGCCCCTTGGCGCGCGCCGTGCGGACGTAGTCCTGCTGGAACGTCTCGAGCATCGCTCCGCGCACCAGCCGGGCGAAGTACGCCATCGGTAGGAGCCCGAGGGCGAACGACGGCAGGAGGACGCGCGAGTCGAGCTCCCAGACCCCGAGCGGCCAGCCGCTCGTCGGCACCCAGCCGAGCTTCACGGAGAAGTAGTAGATGAGGAGCGTCGCGACGAGGAAGCTGGGTACGGCGAAGCCCACGTTCGAGAAGAACATGACCCCGTAGTCCCAGAACGAGTTGGGACGCAGCGCCGCGATGATGCCGGCCGGCAGGCCGAGCAGGATCGCCCAGAGGAAGGCCAGGATCCCGAGCTTGATCGAGCGGGGGAACTGCGCCTCGACGTAGTCATTGACGTCCTGACCCGGACGCGCGAGCGAGGGGCCGAAGTCCCAGGTGACGACGTCCTTCACGTAGAAGGCGTACTGCTGGTACCAGGGCTTGTCGAGGTTGAACTTCCGCTCGAGGTTCGCCTGGGTTTGCGGTGTCACGGCCCGCTCGGTCTTGCGGAACGGGTTGCCGCCGATGTTCTTCATGAGCGCAAACGTCATGAGGACCACGAGCAGGATGACGGGGATCGTCCAGACGATCCTGCGGATGATGAACGCCGCCACCTAGCCGGGCTCCGGCATGTCGGTCCCGGCGCGGACCCTCCGCGGCTTCACCTGAGAAGGCACTGTCGGATTGTCTACCCGCTGAGCGTGTATTGGCAACAGGATCGGGCAGGGCGCGTGCGAGCGCCCCGCCCGATCGATGTCTCCGAGAGAGCTAGCCCTCCTGGACCACGACCTTCGTGAAGTCGATCTGGTCGAGCGGGCTGATGAAGAACGTGTCGCGAACCCTGTCGTTCTCGAGGTTCGGGTACGTGTACCACATGATCGGCGTCAGCGGCATCTCGCCGTCCTCGCCGAACATGATGTCCTCCATCTGGCCGTAGAGCTCGTACCGCGCTTCCTCGTCCTCTTCACCTTTGGCCTGCTCGACGAGAGCGTCGAACTCCTCGTTGCACCAGTTGGTGTTGTTGTTGCCCGAGTCGCACGTGAAGAGCTCGAGGCCGTTGATGGCATCCGGGAAGTCGTAAATCCAGCCGAGGCGGTAGACGTCGACTGCGTCGTTCGGCGGAGGCCCGAGGAACTCGAGGTACTGGGCCCACTCCTGCGCCTTGATGGTCGTCTGGATCCCGAGCTCGTTCCACATGTCCTGCACGGCCACGGCGATCTCCTTGTGGCCCGGTGCGTCGTTGTGGAAGATGTTGACCTTCTGATGCGGGCTGGCGACCTGCGACAGCAGCTCCTCAGCCTGGGCAGTGTCGCCCTGAGCCGGCAGCCACGGCGACTCCGGGTTGAGCGTCTCGAACCCGGGCATCCCGTTCGGCGTCATGCCGGTGGCCTGGTCGCGGCCGGTCCGGTCGATGTCGTCGGTGATGATCTGCCGGTTGATCGCGAGCGACAGCGCACGGCGCTCGTTCACGTCGGAGATGTTCTTCGTGTTGAAGCCGTAGTAGTACGTCCCGAGAGCGGGATACTGCTCGTAGTACGGCTCCTCCTTGAGGCGCTCGATCTCCTCGGGCGGGAGGCCGGCGCCGTCGAGCGCGTCGACCTCGCCGGCCTCGAAGGCCTGCACGCGGGTCGTGCCGTCGACGATGATGCGCCCGTCGATCCGCTCGAGGCTGACGCTGTCGGCGTCGCGCCAGTCGGGGTTCTTGACGAGGTTGATGGTCGCCTCGTGCTCCCACGACTCGAGCATGAACGGGCCGTTCGTGACGATGTTCCCCGGCTCCGTCCAGTCGGCCCCGAACTGCTCGACGGTCTCCTGATGGACGGCGAGGAACGAATGGTGCGCCACCTGCTGGATGAACCACGGCTGCGCCGACGTCAGCTCGACCTGGAGCGTGTAGTCGTCGACCGCCGTGACGCCGACCTGGTCGCGCAGCGCGGCGCAGTCGGCCTCGCAGCCGTTGTACTCGGCCGCGCCCACGATCCCGTAGAGCTGGTACGCGTAGTCGGCGGCGAGCTCGGGATCGAGCGTGCGCTTCCACGAGTACTCGAAGTCCGCGGCCGTGACGGGATCGCCGTTCGTCCAGGTCCCATCCTGGCGGAGCGTGAACGTGACGGTCGTTCCGTCGACCTCCCAGCTCTCGGCGAGCGCGGGCTCGGGCTCGAGCGTGTCGGGGTTGAGCTCGACGAGCGGATCCATGATCGAGAGGATCACGTTCGACGACGTCGTGTCCGTGGCCAGGCCCGGATCGAGCGACGGAGGCTCGGCGCCCCAGGCGATGGTCATCGTCTGATCCGCCGCCGGCGCTCCGCCGTCGTCGGTCGCCGCACCCGTGTCGCCTCCCGCGTCACCCTCGTCGTCGTCGCCGCCGCAACCGGCGACGCCGAGCGCGAGGATGGCCAGGGCCGCGACAAGCAGCAGCCATGTCTTTCTTCGCACTTCTGCCCTCCTTGTTTCCAGACCAACGGCCGCAGGCAGTCGGGCCTGGGCGGCCAACTAAGGTGCTTAGACGCACCTAACGGCACGAAGTTAGCGCGTCGACAGGACGCGCCGCTCCACAACCTGGCTGTCGCGGAGCTGGGTCGTGCAGCCGCCGACCGTGTAGAGCGCACCGTCAACGAAGAAGGTCTGGAGACCGTGACGGGTGACGAGCGAGCGCGGGCCGCCGCTCCAGGTGTCCGTCGCCGCGTCGTAGACCTGGTAGGTGCTCTCCCAGACGGCGTGGATCTGGTCGCCGGCGACGGCCGCCCCGAGCAGCTCCATCGGCTCGGGCATCGTCGGCCCGCGGCGCCAGCGGCCGCTCTGCGGGTCGAGAATCCACACGTCCCGCAGGATCTCGTCGCCGCGGCGGCCGCCGATCATCCAGATCTCCCCGTGGAAGTCGACGGCGTCGAAGGCGTGGTTCGGGAACGGAAGCGGCGTGGACTCCGACCAGGAGTCCGCGGCCGGGTCGTACACGAAGACCTCGCTCCGCTCCTCGCCCTCGAGGTAGCCGCCCAGCACCCAGACCTTCCCGTCCAGCGCGAGCGCGGCGTGGTTGAAGCGCGGCTCGGGGAGCGGCGCCCGCTCGCCCCACTCGTCGGCGCCCGGATCGTAGGCGTAGACCGCGTCGGTGTTGCCCTCGGCCGTCGTCCCCCCGGCCACGTACAGGATCCCGTCCACGGCCGCAGCCGCGCCGGCGCGCGTCGGCTCCGGCATGCGCGCCAGGGTCGTCCAGTCGTCGGTCGCCGGGTCGTAACGCTGGAGCAGGTCGAGCGGGCGCCCGGTCTCCCCCACCATGCCGCCCGCCGCGTAGATCTCTCCGCCGATGTCGGCGGCGGCGATGTAGCTCCGCCGCTGGGACATGGACTCGCCGTAGGTCCATGCCGACGGCTCGGCCTCGGCCTCGCCCGCGCCGGACCCGAGGGTTCCGAGGGCGGCGGCGAGCCCCACGAGGGCGAGGACGGCGAGGACGACGGCGAGCGAGCGCATCACCGTCTCAGACGCTCGCAGGCCCGCGGCCGTTAGCTCGCGAGCTCGACTCGCGCCCACGAGGGACGGGGCGGGGTCAGACCCCGCTACGGCCAAATCGGAACACGCCGGGGTGGGCATGCCGGGGTCAGACCCCGACATGGCCGCCGCTGACACGGTGAGCTCAGGCCCCACCGCGCCGCCGAGAACCCAGAGGGTCTGACCGAGTCAGGGCCGCTCAGGACACGACGGGGTCTGACCCCACCATGGCCGCTGAGGACACGCCAGGTGGACGCTGCCCCGGGGCTACTGGGTGAGCGCGTCCGCGCCGGCCACGACCTCGAGGATCTCCTGCGTGATCTCGGACTGGCGCGCGCGGTTCATGTCGAGCGTGAGGCTGTCGATCAGCTCGCCCGCGTTTTTGGAGGCGTTGCGCATGGCGGTCATGCGGGCGCCGTGCTCCGAGGCGGCCGACTCGAGGAGAGCGCGGTAGACGGTCGTCTCGAGGTAGGTCGGGAGCAGGCGCGCGAGGATCTCCTCGGGCTCCGGCTCGTAGATGAAGTCGCCCTCGAGCGCGATCTCGTACGCGCTCTTCTCCTCCTCCTCCTCGAGCAGCGTCCGCGGGATCGGTAGCACGTCCTCGACGGTGACGGTCTGCGTCAGGGGCGAGACGTAGTGGTTGTAGACCATGACCACGCGGTCGACCTCCCGCTCCGTGAAGAGCTTCGCGAGCGTCTGCGCGATCGCCGCGGCGTCCGCGTAGGTCGGCCGGTCGGTGAAGTCGACCCACGCCTGCTCGATCGCGTAGCGGCGGAAGCGGAGCGTGGAGCGCCCCTTCTTCCCCGCGACCGCCCAGCGCACGTCGGCGCCCTCGCCGCGAACCTCGCGCTCGATCTGGAGCGCCCGGCGGACGATCTGCGCGTTGAAGGCGCCGGCCAGGCCGCGGTCGCCCGTGAGCGGCAGGATTGCGACCGCCTGCACGCTCTCGCGGTCCTCGAGGAGTGGGAAGCCGCGCGACGGGGTGGCGCGAGCGGTGCCGATCATCAGCTCGCGCATCCGCTCCGCGTAGGGCCGCAGCGCCTCGATGCGCGCCTCGGCGCGCCGCAGCTTGGCCGCGGCGACGAGCTCCATCGCCTTCGTGATCTTGCGCGTGTTGCGGACGGAGCGGAGCCGCCGCTTGATGTCCTGGACGGTGGCCATCGCGTCGCTCCGCTAGGCGGCCGCCCCCGCGACGCCGGTCTCCTCGTGCACCGAGAAGCTCCCCTTGAACTTGTCGATCTGCGCACGCGCGGCCTCCTGGGCCTCGTCCGGGAAGTCCCGCGCGTCCCGGATGCCGGCGTAGACCATCTCCTCGGCCCGCAGGAACTCCCGCAGCTCCTCCTGGAAGCGCGGCACCTGCGCCGGCGGCACGTCGTCGAGGTAGCCGTTGATCCCCGCGAAGATCGCGACTACCTGCTCCTCGAGCGGCCAGGGCGCGTACTGCGGCTGGTTGAGCGTCGCCACCATGCGCCCGCCGCGGGCGAGCGTGCGCTGCGTCTGGGGGTCGAGCTCGGAGCCGAACTGGGCGAAGGCCTCGAGCTCGCGGTACTGCGCCAGGTCGAGGCGCAGGCGGCCGGCGACCTTCTTCATCGCCTTCGTCTGGGCGTTCCCGCCCACCCGCGAGACCGAGATGCCGACGTTGATGGCCGGGCGCACGCCCGAGTAGAAGAGGTCGGACTCGAGGAAGATCTGCCCGTCCGTGATCGAGATGACGTTCGTCGGGATGTAGGCGGCCACGTCGCCGGCCTGCGTCTCGATGACCGGCAGCGCCGTGAGCGATCCGTGGCCCAGCTCCTCGTTCAGCTTGCACGCGCGCTCGAGCAGGCGCGAGTGGAGGTAGAAGACGTCGCCGGGGAAGGCCTCGCGCCCGGGCGGGCGGCGTAGGAGGAGCGACATCTGCCGGTAAGCGTCCGCGTGCTTCGAGAGGTCGTCGTACATGCAGACGGCGTGCTTCCCGCTGTAGAGGAAGTACTCGCCCATGGCGGTGCCCGCGTACGGCGCCATCCACTTGATGGGCGCCGCCTCGGTCGCCGAGGCCGTGACGATGATCGTGTACTCCATCGCACCGGCCTCCTTGAGGCGGTCGTACACCTGCGCCACGGTCGAGGCCTTCTGGCCGATCGCCACGTAGACGCAGATCATGTCCTGTCCCTTCTGGTTCAGGATCGTGTCCACGAGGATCGCCGTCTTGCCGGTCGAGCGGTCGCCAATCACGAGCTCGCGCTGCCCGCGACCGATCGGGATCATCGAGTCGATCGCCTTGATCCCGGTCTGGAGCGGCTCGGTGACCGGCTCGCGGCTGACGACCCCGGGCGCCTTGAACTCCAGCTCCCGGGTCTCGGAGGCGTTGATGGGCCCGCCGCCGTCGAGCGGCTCGCCGAGCGGGTTGACGATGCGTCCGACCAGCTCCTCGCCGACCGGGACGCTCATGACGCGGCCGGTGCGCTTCACCGTCCCGCCCTCGCCGACCTTCTGCCAGTCGCCGAAGAGCGCGACGCCGACGTTGTCCTCCTCGAGGTTCAGCGCGATGCCGGTGACGTCGTGCTCGAGCTCGACCATCTCCATGGCCATGCAGCTCTCGAGCCCGTACACGCGGGCGATCCCGTCTCCGATGGCGAGCACGCTGCCGACCTCGGCCAGGTCGGTCTCGACGTCGTACTCCTCGATGCGCTGCTTGAGGATCGACGTGATCTCTTCGGGGCGTAGCTTCACTCTCTGCTCCTAACTCCTCGCGGTCAGTTCCTGCCTGAGCTGGTCGAGCCGGCCGCGTACGCTCGCGTCGAGGCGCTGCGACCCGGCCTGGATGACGATGCCTCCGATGATGGAGGGGTCGACGCGTCGCGTCGCCTCGACCCGGCGGCCGGAGGCGTCCTCGATCTGGCGGACGACCTGCGCGGCCTCCTCGTCGGAGAGCTCGACGGCGGTCGTCAGGTCGAGCTCGAGGACGCGCGCCTCGCGCGCGATCAGGCGCTCGAGCTCGCGCTGGATGTCTTCGATCTCGGCGATACGGCCCTTCTCGGCCACGAGGAGGATGAAGTTCCGCACGAGCTCCTCCGCGTCGCCGACGAGTGAGGCGAGCACATCGCGCTTGATGGGCGGCTCGATCTGCGGGTTCCGGAGGAACGAGCGCAGCTCGGGCGACTCCTCGACGGCCCTCGCGAAGTCGGCGAGCTCCTCGCGCACCTCCGCGAGGCGGCCCTTCTCCCCGGCCGCCGCGAGCAGGGCCTCGGCGTAGACGGTGTGCGCGACGGCCACTCCCGCGTCTTCCTAGTTCTCGCTCGCGATGCGCTTGACGTCGACCTCGTCGATCGTCTCGTCGATGAGGCGGCGCTGGTCGTCCGCGTCGAGCACCTTGCCCGTCACCTTCTCGGAGGCGAGGAGCGTCAGCTCGACGACGTCGCGGCGGATCTGCTCCCTGAGGCGCGCGTTCTCTGCCTCGAGCTCCTCGCGGTTCTTCTCCAGTCGCGCCTTCAGGTCGGCGTCCGCCTGCTCGCGCGCCTGCTCGAGCTGACGCTGTGCCTGGCGGCGGGACTCCTCGAGGATCTGCTCGCGGTCGGCCTTCGCCTCCTGGCGCTCGCGCGCCACCTGCTCGCGCAGCTCGCGGGCCTCCGACCGGGCCTTGTCGGCCTCGTCGAGCGCCTCGCGGATGCGGTCGCGGCGCTGGTCGATCAGCCCCTGGATGCGGCCGAAGGCGTAACGCCTGAGGACCCAGAGCACGATCAGAAACGTGACGACCGTCCAGACCATCAGGCCCGGGACGACGTCGATGAGCGAGCCCTCGTCCTCCTCGGCCGTCGTGGTCGTCTCCTGGGCGAAGAGGAACGCCTGGTAGAGCGCGTCCTTCATCAGACGAGCACGAAGGCGAGCAGGCCGCCGAGGAGCGCGTAGAACACGACCGCCTCGGTAAGCGCGAAGCCGAGCCACTGGATGCCGGTCAGCTCACCGCGGAGCTCGGGCTGGCGCGCGACCGCCTGGATCATGGAGCCGAAGATCGTGCCGATGCCGATGCCGGCGCCGACCGCGCCGAGTCCGACCCCGACCCCGAAGGCGATCGCCTTCCCGAGGTCGGCGAGGCCGGCGTCCGTGGTCTGTGCGAGCAGGATGTCCAACGTCTCTCCCTCCCTTTCAGTGTTCCGGTTCGATGGCGCCGCCGATGTAGATCCCCGAGAGCAGCGCGAAGACGAAGGCCTGGATCGTCACGACGATGCCAACCTCGAAGAGGTAGATGACGAGCCCGAACCCGACCGAGAAGGGCACGAGCCACCAGGCCGAGAAGATGAAGATGAGGCCGAGCATGACGAGGATCAGCATGTGGCCGGCGAGCATGTTGGCGAAGAGCCGTACGGAGAGCGAGATCAGGCGCATGAACTGGGAGATGATCTCCAGCGGGACGATGAGCCCCAGCAGCGGCTTCGGCGCGCCCTCGGGAATCCAGCTCTTGAAGTAGCGGACGGGGCCGTTGTACCGGATGCCCTCCACGTGCGTGGCGAAGAACGTGATCAGCGCGAGCGCGAGCGTGACGCTGAGATTGGCCGTAGCAGCGTAGATCCCCAGGGTCGGCAGCTCGACACCGAAGACGTCGAACGTGTCGTTCGAGATCGGGAGCGGGATGAAGCCGATGATGTTCAGGACCCAGATGAAAAGGAACAGGGACGCGACGTACGGGAACCAGATGTGGAGCGCCTTCGAAGGGATGCTCGACTCGGCGATCTGTCCCTGGATGAGGTCGTAGATCACCTCGCCCGTCGTCTGCCGGCGGTTCGGCCGGAGTGAGAGGCCAAAGCGCATGAGCCAGACTCCGAGCAGGATCGTCGCCAGCCCGCCCAACCAGATGTAGGCGACCGCCTTGTTCACCGACAAGTCGAGCGGGCCCAGGTGGAGCGGGATCCACTCCTCGAGGATGAACTCGTGCTGCGGGTCGAAGTCGCTCTCGGCGGCTGCGAGGAGGAGGCTCACGTCCGCGGGCTCCCCGAGAAGTACAGAACGAGGCTCGCCGCGAGCTCCGCCCCGTAGGCGGCCGCGTAGACGAGCGCGCCCGCGAGCGCGAGCCGGGGGTCGTAGACGGCGACGGCGATCAGGACGAGGGCGAGGCCGATCCCGCGCCCCATCATCCCGAACGCGACGATCCCGGAGCCCCGCAGCGTGGGCTCGCCGATCCCGACGCGCGCGAGCAGGAGCCCGAGCGCCTGGCTCGCCGCCCAGAGGAGGGCTCCGAGCGCCCAGCCCTGGACACGCCAGCCGAAGAGGAGGAAGACGGGGAGCGCGAGGGCGACGACCGCGCCGCCGAGCCCGACGGGAACACGACGCTCCGGCATGGGACGGGGCGTCGAGAGCACGCCGGGCATCAAACCGCGTCCCGGTAGCGCACGTAGACCGCGAGAATCGCCGCGGGGATGCCGATCACGGCCCCGATCGCGACGCCGATCCCGGTCGAGCCGGCCGCCACGCCGCCGGCCGCACCGAGGCCCACGCAGGCGAAGAGGACGCCTGCGAGGAGCGCGCCGGCGCCGATCGGATCGAGCGAACTGCGTTCGGCCCCCACGACGGACAGCATCTTATTCGGCCTCAGCCTATCAGTCGGGACCGTGAGTTCGTGACAGCGCGATTCCCGTGTCTGTGCGGAAACGGGCCTACTTTGTGCGCGCCAGGAGGCGAGCGCCGAGCTCCTGCACCACGCGGACGAGGAGATCGACGTCCTCCTCGCGGGTCCGCCAGTTGACGATCGCCGGCCGGAGCGCGACTTTCCCGGCGTAGATCGTGGTTCCGACGTACACGCGGCCGTCGACGAGGATGTCGTCGCCGAGGCGCGAGTTGAGCTCGTCGAGATCCTCCTCGGGGACGCCGTCCGGCCGGTAGCGAAAGCAGACGACGTTGAGCGGCGTCTCCGCGAGGCGCTCGAGGTCAGGTGCCTCGTCGATCTCGCGCGCGAGCCGCTGAGCGAGGTCGAGATGGTGCTCGACGAGCTCCCTGTACCCGCTCCGGCCGTACGCCCTGAGCGTGGCCCACACCGCGAGCGAGCGCCCCCGGCGGGACATCTCCGGCCCGAGGAACGCGAAGTTCGGCCGCGGGTCGTCGGGCGGCGGCAGGTAGGCGGCGACCGGGGTGAACGTCCGCGTGAGCCTGGTGGTGTCGCGCACGAACGCGAAGCCGCAGTCGTAGGGAACGTTCAGCCACTTGTGACCGTCCGAGATCACCGAGTGCGCACGCTCGACGCCCTCGACGAGATGGGCGGTGCGAGGCGTGACGCCTGCGAAGAGCCCAAACGCCCCGTCGACGTGGAGCCACGCCCCGTACTCGTCCGCGAGGTCGGCCATGCGTCCGATGGGATCGAAGTCGCCGGCGTTCACCTCGCCCGCGTTCGCCACGAGGATCGCCGGCGCGCCGCCGAGACCGCGCAGGGCCCCCTCGAGCGCGATGTGGTCGAGCCGGCCGGCCGCGTCGCGGCTGAAGGTCTGCGCGGCCCCGCGCCCCATCCCCAGCATGGCGAGAGCCTTGATCGCGCTGACGTGGATGTAGCCGCTCGACAGCACGGGGACCGGCGGGAGGCCTGAGAGCCCCTCCTCGTTGACGTCCCGGCCGTGCTGCTCCGCCCACCACGACCTCGCCGCGGCGAGCCCGACGAGGTTCGCCATCGTCGCCCCGGTGGTGAGGACGCCGCCCCAATCCGCCGGCAGGCCGAAGAGGTCCTTGAGCCAGTCGATGCTCAGCACCTCCAGCTCTGCGGCGAGCGGCGAGGCGACCCAGCCCCCTGCCATCTGGTCGAGCGCGGAGGCGAGCCAGTCGGCGCCCAGAGCCGCCGGCGTCACTCCACCCGTGACGAAGTGGAAGAAGCGGGGCCCGCTCGACGCGATCGCCCCGTCCGGTCCCCGCTCGAGCAAGGCCGTGAGCGTGGCCAGGGCTCCGTCTCCCTCCTCGGGTAGCGGGCCCGCAAAGCTCGCGGCGCTCTCCTCCGCCGTCTGCGAGCGAACCGGGAGGTCGGCGACCTCGGCGAGGTACTCCTTCGCCCGCTCGGCGACCAGGGCGAGTGCTTGCTCGGCGTCTCTGGGATCGAACGGTGTCACGCGCTCTTGAGCCGGCGCTCGTCCTCGTCCTCGACCGCGCGCCGCTGGCCGACCCAGGAGCGCAGCCGCGACAGCTTGAGGATCTCGAGCAGGATCACGAGGTAGAGCGACGCGGCGACGGCGAGCAGGCCGACGAGCACCACGGCGACCGTCGGCCAAAGGTGCCACTCGCCGCCCTCGCGGAACGGGATGAAGCGCGTGGCGAGCGCCGCGCCGGCGAGCACTGCGCACCACGCCCACAGGTACGTCACCGTCTGCCGCTGGGTGAAGCCGCGGCGGATGAAGCGGTGGTGCAGGTGGGCCTGGTCGGGCGCGAACACCCGCTCGCCGTGCTTCAGGCGCCGCGCCACCACGAAGGACGTGTCGATGATGGGGACGGCGAGCACGAAGAGCGGGAAGAAGAGAGCCACGGTCGCGGCGGTCTTGAGCGTTCCCTCGATCGCGACCGTCGCGAGGACGAAGCCGAGGAGCATCGAGCCCGAGTCCCCCATGAAGATTCGAGCCGGGTAGAAGTTGTGGCGCAGGAAGCCGAGGCAGGCCCCGGCGACGATCGCGGACAGGACGGCGGCGTTCGGGCGGCCGAGCGAGAGCGCGATGACCGCGAATGTGCCACCGGCGATCGCGCAGACGCCGGCGGCGAGCCCGTCGAGGCCGTCGAGGAAGTTGACCATGTTCATGATCGCCACGATCCAGACGAGCGAGGCGAGGACGGCCACCCAGTCGGGCAGCGTGTGCACGCCCACGAGGGGGAACGTGAAGCGGTCGATGGTGACGCCGGCCTGGACGGCGATCCCGGCCGCGCCGAGCTGGCCGGCCAGCTTCGTCCACCACGGCAGGCCCCGGAAGTCGTCCACGATCCCGACCGTCGTCGCGAGCGCAGCGCCGAGCAGGATGCCGCGGTAGGAGGGCGTCAGCTCGAGGAAGGCGAGCGCGGGGACGAAGAGCCCGAGGAAGATGGCGAGCCCGCCGAGCCGAGGGACGGCCCGCAGGTGGACGCGCCGCTTCTCGTCCGGCTCGTCGACGACGCCGAGCACGCGCGCCACGCGGCCGACGGCCGGCGTGAGCACGAGGACGACGGCGAGGGCGACGAGGAAGCCCCACAGGACGTCGGTGTTCGCCGTGAACCGGTCGACCACGTCCGACCCTTTCTACTTCGTCCCGTAGAGCCGGTCGCCGGCGTCCCCCAGGCCGGGCACGATGTAGCCCTTCTCGTTGAGCGCGCGGTCGACGGCCGCCACGACGACGTGGACGTCCGGGTGCGCGGCGTGCAGGCGCTCGATGCCCTCCGGCGCCGCGATGACCGCGATCAGGCGCACGGACTGCGCGCCCGCCCGCTTGACGGTCTCGACCGCGGAGGCGGTGGAGTTCCCGGTGGCGAGCATCGGGTCGAGCAGGATGACGTCCCGGTCGGCGATGTCCGCCGGCAGCTTCACGTAGTACTCGACCGGCTCGAGTGTCTCCTCGTTCCGGTAGAGCCCGATGAAGCCGACGCGCGCGCCCGTGATCAGGTCGAGCACGCCGTCGAGCATGCCGACGCCCGCCCGCAGGATCGGGCACACGGCCACCTTCTTCCCCGAGATGCGCGGCACGGTCGTGCGCTCGAGCGGCGTCTCGATCTCTACGTCCTCGGTGGCGAGCTCCTTCGTCGCCTCGTACGTGAGCAGGAGCGTGACCTCGTTCACCAGCTGGCGGAACATCTGGGTCGGCGTCTCCTGGTCCCGGAGAAGGCCGAGCTTGTGCTGGACGAGGGGGTGGTCGACGACCGTCACGCGCTGCGTCGCGACCGTCACGCCCGCGCCTCCGGGTAGCCGCGGTAGCCCGAGTAGAGCGGGCGGCGGTCGCAGAGCGCGCCGCTGCGGACGCGCAGGGCGTCGAGGTCGCCGTCGCCGGCGGCGAGCGCGCCGGCGATGATCGCGCCCACCTCGCGCAGGTCGTCCTCGTCGAAGCCGCGCATCGTGACGGCGGGCGTGCCGAGGCGGATGCCGGAGGCCTCCATCGGCGGGCGCTCGTCGAACGGCACCGTGTTCCGGTTCGCCGTGATCCGCACCTCGTGCAGGCGCTCCTCCGCCGCCTTGCCGGTCCAGTCGCTCCGGCGCAGGTCGACCTGGAGGAGGTGCGTGTCCGTGCCACCCGTGAGGAGGTCGTGGCCCGCGTCCAGGAGCGCGTCGGCGAGCGCGTCCGCGTTCGCGCGGATCTGGCGCTGGTAGGCGCGGAAGGCCTCGGACGCCGCGATCTTGAAGCACGTCGCCTTCGCCGCGATCACGTGCAGGAGCGGCCCGCCCTGCATCCCGGGGAAGACGGCCTTGTCGATCGCCTGGGCGTGCTCCTCCGTGCAGAGGATGAGCCCGGCGCGCGGGCCGGCGAGCGTCTTGTGGGTCGTCGAGGTGACGAAGTCGCAGTGCGGCACGGGGTTCGGGTGCAGGCCGGCGGCGACGAGCCCGGCGAAATGGGCCATGTCGCAGAGGAGGCGCGCCCCGACCTCGTCGGCGATCTCGCGGAAGCGGTCGGCCTCGATCGTGCGCGGGTAGGCGGAGGCGCCGCAGACGATCAGCTTCGGCCGGTGCTCCTTCGCGAGGCGGCGCACCTCGCCGAAATCGACGAGGCCGGTCTCGCGGTCGACGCCGTAGCCGACGACGTCGTAGAGCTTCCCCGAGAAGTTGACCTTGAGGCCGTGCGTCAGGTGGCCGCCGTGGTCGAGGCGCATGGCCAGGATCGTGTCGCCGGGCTGGAGACAGGCGAAGTAGACGGCCATGTTCGTCTGCGCCCCGGCGTGCGGCTGGACGTTCGCGTGCTCGGCGTCGAAGAGCGACTTGGCGCGGTCGATCGCGAGCTGCTCGATCTCGTCGACCACCTCGCAGCCGCCGTAGTAGCGCCGGCCCGGATAGCCCTCCGCGTACTTGTTCGTCGGAACGCTCCCCACCGCCTCGAACATGGAGGGCCAGGTGAAGTTCTCCGAGGCGATCAGCTCGATCTGGCTGCGCTGGCGCTCGAGCTCGCGCCCGATCAGCTCGACGACGTCCGGGTCGACGTCGGCGAGCCCCGCGCGGCGCAGCTCCTCGAGGGTCTCCACGGCGACCGCCATACGCCGCCACTTTACTCCGCGACGGATGCTTGGCCGGTGGTTGCAGTGCTCGTCGGGGGCGTCTGCGACCAAGCCGGGCGTCGTGATCGTCCGCAGCCCGTACGGGAAGTACGGGCAAGGGCGAGCGCGACGATCCGGCGCCGCGTCGCAGACGTCAGCCGCGAGTGCGGCAACTGCCGGTCAAGCATCTAGACGGGCGAGCGCCGTTGTGGGATCGTGGACGGGGTGAACGCCCTGGGGATCCTGGTGGTCGCGGGCCTCGTGCTCGTGCCGCTCGCCCGCGAGTACGCGGACTTCCGCCGCTCGTGGGGGCTCGGCCGCGCGGCCGCGCTCGGGGTCACAGGGCTCGTCGTGCCGGCCACGGGGCTCGGCGTCGTAGCGGCGGCGCCGCTCGCCGGGCGACCATGGTTGCAGTGGGGGGCGACGGTCGCGGTGGCACTCGCCGCGTATTCCCTCTCCGTGCGCGCCCTGCGGCCCGGAGCCCTTAGCGGCGGACGGTCGGGCTAGCTCGACGTCCGAGCGTGGCGGGCGGGTGATCGATGTAGCCGCGCACCCACGCCCGGCGCGCGCGCCAGACGTCGCGCCAGGCTTCGAGCCTGGCGCTCCCGCGGTGCGCCAGCAGCCGTGCGACGAGTGCCCGGCTTCCTGCGCCCAGGAGCAAGAAGGCGATCCCGGCCTCGCGTCTCGGCGAGCGCCAGTGCTTGCGGAGTAGCGTCACCTTCCCCTGCAGGAGCAGGATCAGCCGATCCGGCTGCGCGGCGGAGGCGCCGACCGCGTGCGTGATCTCGGCGTCCGGCGTGAACACGGGCCGGTACCCGGCGTGCATCGCGCGCAGGGTCAGGTCGGCGTCCTCGGCGTACATGAAGAAGCGGCCGTCGAAGCCGCCCAGCCGCTGCCAGACGCGCCGTGGCACGAGCAGCAGGCAGCCCGTGATGATGCCCACCTCGCGAACCGAGTCACGCCGCCAGCGCCCGAGCAGCTCGGGATCGAAGATCGGGGACCCCTTGAAGGCGCTCGTCAGCATCGTCGCGAAGCAGAAGAGGCTCCAGAGCGTCGGTTGCGCGTAGCAGGAGCCGGGGTCGAGCGTCCCGTCGGGCCTGAGCGTGCGGCCGCCGTAGAGGCCGTGCTCGGGTCGCCGCCTGGCAAACGCGACGAAGTCGTGAACCGCGCCGTCGTGGACGACCGTGTCCGGGTTGAGGTGGAGCAGGTACTCCCCGGCCGCGTCCTCGGCCGCGAGGTTGGCGCCGGCGGCGAAGCCGAGGTTCTCGTCGAGCGCGAGCAGGCGCGCCTGCGGGAACCCCGCGCGAACCATGTCCGCGGTGCCGTCGTCCGAGGCGTTGTCGACGACGACGACCTCGAAGGCGACCCCATTCGTCCGGGAGTACACTGACTCGAGGCATTCGCGCGCAGCCTCGCGGCACTGGTACGTGACGATCAGGACCGAGACGTCGACTGCCACAGTTGCGTCCCCGCGTTACGACCGCTCAGTGGGCACCGTTGCGAGCGAGCACACACCCCGGCCACCAACCCCACCCGACTCTCCGTAGCAGGGACGGGGCGAGGCGATGACGCGGAGCTCGCTCAGCGTCGTGATACCGGCCTACAACGCCGAGCGGACGGTCGGGACCGTGCTCGAGGCGCTGCAGGCGCAGGAGCCTCACCCCCACGAGATCATCGTCGTCGACGACGGTTCTGCGGACGCCACCGCAGTCGTCGCGGAGCGCCTCGGCGCGCAGGTCATCCGGGCGGAGGGCGGCGGGTATGCAGGCGGGGCCCGCAACCGCGGCTGGGACGTCGCGACGGGGGACGTCGTCGTCTTCCTGGACGCGGACTCCGTTCCGGGGCCCGGCTGGAGCGCGGGGCTCGCAGGCGCGCTCGCGGAGTTCCCCGCCGCGATCGTCGGCTGTGCCCGGACCTTCTGGGCCCGCAGCCCATGGGGCTGGGTCGGCTTTCTCCAGAGCGAGACTCCGTACCTCCCGCTGGGCGAGCCTCGACGGGTCGCGTTCCTCTGCTCGTACTGCGTGGCCGTCCCGCGGGACGCGCCGCTGCGCTGGGACGAGAGCTACGGGGGCGAGGACGGCATCTTCTGCGTCGACGCGCTGGACGCCGGCATCGACCTGGTCTTCGACCCTCGTTTCCACACGATCCACGATCACGAGAAGAACTCGTTCGCGAGCCTGCGCCGCCAGCAGGACCGCCTCGCCTACAGCATGGCACGGATCGGCCCGGTGCAAAGGGAGGCGCGGCGCAAGCGGATCCTCGCGCGTGTGCCCGTGCACTACTTCGCCCTCGTGCGGCTGGTGGCCATCCACCGCCGTCTGCGGGCGCTGCCCGAGTACCGTGACCGCCTCGTTCGAGCCCTGCCGCGCATGGTCGTCGCGGAGTGGACGCTCGGCCTGTTCGCAGTCCGGTACGCGCTGCGACGACCCCCGCTCCGCGGCCAGAGCCGGGGTGGCTTCCGTTGAAGCGATCCGGTGCCGATCGTTCCCCGGTGACCCTGCTCCTGGTCGCGGACCCGGGCGGGCACCTGTTCGAGCTCGCCGGGCTGCGAGCTGTCTGGAGCCGGTTCTCGCGAGCCTGGGTGACGGTGCGCGCGAGCGACGTGGAGACGCTCCTCCCGGACGAGCGGGTCATCTTCGCCCACGGGCATACGCGGCGGAGCCTCCCGAACCTCGTCCGCAACAGCCTGCTGGCGGTCAGGATCGTCCGCCGGCTCAGGCCCGCGGTCGTCATGACGACCGGGGCGGCGCTCTCCGTGCCCTTCGCGTGGGCGGGCCGACTCTTCGGCGCGCGGGTCGTCTACATCGAGTGCTCGGGCCGGGTCGGCATCTCCGTGAGCTGTCGACTCATCGCGCCGGTTGCCGACCGCCTCTACGTCCAGTGGCCCGAGGTGGTCTCGCTGGCCCCGAAGGCGCGCTACGCCGGCACGATCTTCCTGTCCCGACGATGATCCTGGTCACGGTCGGCGTGTCGAACCTCCCCTTCGATCGCCTGGTCGCGGCCGCCGACGGCCTGACGGCAGGAGGCGAGGAGATCGTCGTGCAATTCGGCGCGGCGCGCGCGCGACCGCAGCGTGCGGTCTGCTTCGACTACCTCCCGTTCGTGCAGCTGCAGGAGTGGGTCTCGAAAGCCCGCGTCGTCGTCTGCCACGCGGGCATCGGCTCCGTCGCGATGTGCGTCTCGACCGGCGTGCACCCGGTCGTCGTCCCGCGACTCGAGCGGCTCGGCGAATCCGTCGACGAGCACCAGCTGGCGTTCGGACGGCGACTCGGAGAGCTCGGGCTCGCGACGGTGGTCGAAGACGTGTCGGAGCTCGCTCGAGTCGTTCGGGCGGTGCCGACCGACCTGCCGCCGACGGGCCTGAGCCGGCAGCTCGCCGACGAGCTGCTCGCCTACATCGGAAGCGTTCGCGCCCGTCGCGATGGCTCGGGCTGAGGCGCGGCCGCGGCCGCCGTCCGCGGCTCGACCGGGATGATGCGCGTGCGCGCGTCCTCGATGACGTCGGCGAGGATGACGTCGAGGTCGCGGGACGCCCTCCATCCGATCGCGGACTCGATCTTGCCCGTCGCGGGGATGCGGTGGTACATGTCCTCGATCCCCTGGCCGTAGACCTCTTCGTGAGGAACGAAGACGAGCTCTGACTCGGACCGCGTCAGCTCGACGACGCGGTGGGCGAGGTCGACGATCCGGATCGGATGCCGAGAGCCGACGTTGTAGATCTCGCCGCTCGTGGCCCGATCCTCCATGAGGCTCAGCAGCGCCGCCACGGTGTCGGCGACGTGGCAGAAGCACCGGGTCTGGGTGCCGTCGCCGTGGATCTCTAGCGACCCGCCGGCGAGCGCCCGGCCCACGAAGCTCGGGATCACCATGCCGTACTTCCCGCTCTGGCGGGGGCCGACGGTGTTGAAGAGACGCGCGATCACGCAGTCGAGGCCGCGCTCCTGGTGATAGGCGAGAGCGAGAAGCTCGTCCATCGCCTTCGAGTCCGCGTAGGCCCAGCGGCGAGCCGTCGTGGGCCCGTAGACGCGGCGGGCGTCCTCCGGCAGCGGCTCCGGGACGCGATGGTCGCCGTAGACCTCCGACGTCGAGGCGAGCAGGACGCGCTTGCCGAACCGATGGGCGTGCTCGAGGACGACATCCGTCCCCCGGACGTTCGTGAGGAGCGTGCGCACCGGCTGCTCGATGATGAGTCGCACTCCGACCACGGCCGCCAGGTGGTAGACGACGTCACACTTGTGGACGAGCTCGTTCACGACGGCCGGCGACAGCACCGAGTCGACGACGAGATGGAAGTCCGGGCGTTCGCGGAGGTGCGCGACGTTCTCGAGCGAGCCCGTGGAGAGGTCGTCGAGCACGTAGACCTCCGAGCCGCGGGCGAGCAGCGCCTCGGAGAGATGCGAGCCGATGAAGCCCGCGCCGCCGGTGACGAGCGCGGTCGGGCGCTGCGTGCGCTGTCCCACTGACTGATACTAGATCCTCGGCGGGCGAATTCACGCCTCGCGGGCGAGAACGCCGCGCACCTCGGCGAGTACCCTCTCGGCCGGGGCGGCACCCTCCCGGAGCACGACCGGGTCGGGGCCGGTGAGGTCGACGACCGTGGAGGGCGTCCCGGGCAGCTCCCCGACGTCGACGACGGCGCCGCAGCCGTCGAGGATCTCCGGCGGGACGTCCTGGAGGCGCGCCGGGTCGGGCCCGCCGTGCAGGTTGGCGCTCGTCGCCGCGAGGACGCCCGTCCGCTCGACGACCGCCTTCGCCGCGGGCGGTAGGTCGGGGATCCGCACGCCGATCGCCTCCGGGGTCGTCCCGCAGAGCCACCGGAAGCGTCGCGCCGGGTTCGGCAGGACGAGCGTGTAGGGGCCGGGCAGGAGCGCGCGCGCGACGACCGCCGCCCGCCCGCGCACCTCGGGCACGGCGTCGAGGAGCACGTCGAGATCGGCGGCGAGCAGCGCGACCGGCATCGTCTCGGGACGCCCCTTGAGCTTCGTGAGCCGCCGGAACGGCGCCTCCCGGTACCCGTCGCAGCAGAGCCCGTAGACGGTGTCGGTCGGCAGCACGACGAGCTGCCCGGCCCGGATCGCGGCGATCGCTTCGTCCGTCACGGCCGTCCCCCCCGGCCACGTCCTAGTGCCTGGCACCTAGACAGGTCCATCTTGCTCATGTGGCGGACTGCGAGATTACTTCCCTCTCGGGCGTGGGCCTAAAAGAGCTGTGGCAGAGTGCCTGGCACCTGAACAGGTCTCCTAGGGACGGCGGCCTTCGACGACCCGCGGCCGGCCCGCGAGGTCGGGCGTCGCGAGGACGTCCTCGTAGCCCAGCTCGCGCAGGCCGGCGGCGACGCCGTCGGCCTGGCTGTCGCCGCACTCGAGGACGAGCCGGCCGCCGGGGGCGAGGACGCCGCGCGCCCGCGCGGCGATCGGCTCCCAGACGCCGTCGCCGACCACCGCCTCGCGCGGCTCGAAGAGGCGGATCTCCGGCTGGAGCGACTCGTACTCGGCGGCGGAGACGTACGGCGGATTGGAGACGACCAGGTCGAACGGGCCCGCGACGCCGTCGAGCAGGCGGCCGCGCACGAGCGTCACGCGCGCCTCGAGCCCCGTCCGCGCGAGGTTCTCCCGCGCGAGCGCCAGCGCTCGCTCCGAGCGGTCGACGGCGACGACGGACGCGCCCGGGTGCTCGTCCGCGATCGCGAGCGCGATGGCGCCCGAGCCGACGCCGACGTCGAGGACGCGCGGCGCCTCGAGGCCGGCCAGATGAGCCAGGCAGCGCTCCACCACGACCTCCGTCTCGGGCCGCGGGACGAGCGCGCGGGCGTCCACGGCCAGCGTCAGCCGCCGGAAGCCCCACTCCCCGAGGACGTACGCGAGCGGCTCGCGCCCGCGCCGCCGCTCGACCAGCGTGCGCAGGCGGCCCGAATCGCCCTCGTCG
>JBOHAK010000247.1:0-3583 GCA_050697795.1 Gaiellaceae bacterium | reverse complement strand
GTCGAGACCCTCGCCCTCCTCCTCGCGGCGGGGCTCGGGTCGGGGCTCCTGGCGGGAATCCTGCGCGTGCCGCGCATGGTCGTGCTCGTCGCCGTGGGAGCGCTGCTCGGACCCGACGTGGCCGGCGCGCTCGACCTTCCTCTCGAGTCGGTCGCCGTCCAGATCCTCCTGACGCTCGGGGTCTCCATGATCCTCTTCCACGGCGGGCTCGGGCTCTCGTTCGCCGTCCTGCGCCCCGTGGCCGTCGGCCTCGGGCTGCTCGCCGTGCCGGGCGTTCTCATCACCGCGCTCGTGACGGGCACCGTCGCGGCGCTCGCCTTCGACCTTCCCTTCGAGGCGGGCCTCCTGATCGGCGCCGTCCTCGCGCCGACCGACCCGGCGATCCTCATCCCGCTCTTCGAGCGGATGCGCCTGCGCGCAAAGGTCGTGCAGACGGTGGTGGCCGAGTCGGCCCTGAACGACCCGACGGGAGCCGTCCTCGCACTGGCGATCGCGGCGTTCGTCCTCGAAGGGGAGGGATCCCTGGCCGAGCCGTTCGGCGAGTTCGTCCTCGACCTCGGGATCTCGACCGGCCTCGGGATCGTCTTCGGCGTCGTCCTGGCGCTCGTGATCTCCCAACGCCGCCCGGGGATCTGGCGGGAGTCGCCGGCGATCGCCGTCCTGCTCGTCGTGACGGGCGGCTACTTCACGATCGACTTCGCGGGCGGAAGCGGCTACCTGGGCGCGTTCATCGCCGGCCTCATCGTCGGGAACATGGACGAGCTCGGGCTGGGAATGCACTCGCGGCGCGAGTCGGAGATGCGCTCCTTCGCAGCCACCACCGCGGACGTGGTCGTGATGTTTGTCTTCCTCGTGCTCGGCGCGAACCTGCCCTTCGGCGAGCTCTCCGACGAGGGGCTGCCGGCGCTCCTCACGGTCGTGGCGCTCGTGCTCGTCGCGCGGCCGCTCACCGTTCTCGCCTGCCTGCTGCCCGACCGGCGCGGGCGCTGGGAGCGGCGCGAGCTCGTCTTCGTCGCCTGGACGCGCGAGACGGGCGTCGTCCCCGCCGCGCTGGCCGGCGTCCTCGTCGCCGAGGGCGTGCCCCACGAGGCCGAGCTCGTTACGGTCGTCGCCGTGGCGATCGTCGTCACGCTCGCCGTCCAGTCGACCACGAAGGCCTGGCTTGCGCGCAGGCTGGCGCTCGACGACTACGACCAGGGGTAGGGCGAGTTCGAGACCGGGTGGAGGTCGCCGGTCGCGAAGCGCTCGAAGCGGAACGGATAGAGGAGGCTCGAGTGCTCGCCGAGGAGCACCTTCGCGACCTCACGTCCCACGCCGATCATCTTGTAGCCGTGGTTCGAGTCGAGGATCGCGTACGCGTTGGGACGCATGTAGTCGAAGACCGGGAAGTTGTCGGCCGTGAAGGCGCCCACGCCGCCGGAGCGGGCCAGCTTGTAGAGCGGACGGCAGCCCTCGAAGCGGCTCATGGCATGCGAGAGCGCCGCGCACCACATGTCCGGGAAGGCGGCGTCCACGTCGGTCGTGGACGGGTACGGGTCGAGCTCGACCTCGCCGTCGACGACGAGGGGCGAGGCGCCGCCCTGGACCCCGTGCCGGTCGCGCTTGTAGTAGATCCCCCAGAGCTCGTCGGTGACGAGCGCCCCGTCGTCCGCGTAGAGCGGGGCGTCGGTGTCGAGGTGGATGACGGGCGGCGCGCTCCCGTCCACCGTGGCGAAGAGCTGCGGGTCGACCTGGATCTCACCCTCCTGGAGGTTCCAGTACGTCCACATCGGCCGGTCCTCGAGCACCTCGCCGGCAGGGGTGCGCACGTCGATCGTGGCCGGGAGCTCGAGCATCGCCCAGATGCGCTTCGCCCACGGGCCGGGCGCGAGCACGACCTGCTCGCCGACCTCGACGCGGCCGCCGGACGTCTCGACGGCGGTGATCGTGCCGCCGCCTTCGAGCTCGAAGGCCTTCACCTCGACGCCCGTGCGGATCTCCACGCCCTCCTCGCGGCACTTCCCGGCGAGCCCGAGCACCGACTCGCGGTTGAAGGCGAAACCGCCCTGGTGCTCGTGCAGGCACGCTGTCACGCCGCGCGCGCGCCAGTCGGGGAAGAGGCGCTTCATGTAGGCGTCCACCTCCGCCTCGCCCGTGAGGAACGTCGAGCGGTAGCCGATCTGCTCCTGGCGTTCGAAGGTCGCGGCGAGGTCGGCTTCCTGCACGGCCGGGCCGAGCGCCATGTAGCCGACCGGGTTGTAGGCGTAGGCGTCCGGATCGGACTCCCAGACCTCGACGCACGCCTGCATGAGCTCGCTCATCGCGGGCTGGAAGTAGTTGTTGCGGACGACGCCGCAGGCGATGCCGGAGGCGCCGGCGCCCGGCTCCGACTTCTCGAGCACGACGACGTCGCTTCCCGAGCCGAGCCCGCGCGTGCGAAGCTCCCGGGCGAGGTGGTACGCCGTCGAGAGGCCGTGGATGCCGGCGCCGACGACGACGAAACGGAACGAGGCGGGACTGACGGGCATCGAGCATTGCCTCCTCGGCAACGGCGTTTCAAAAGTATGATCTGACGCTAGCATGCCGCGGACGGGAAAGCCAGCGACGCGCCGCGTGGCCGCGGTCGAGCGGGCCGTCGCGCTGCTCGACGCCCTCGCCGACGGCAGCCCGGAGCTCGGCACGAACGAGCTCGCGCGCCGTACGGGACTCCACCCCAGCTCCGTCTCGCGCCTGCTCGCGACCCTGGCGGCGGCCGGCCTCGTCGAGCACGTCGAGACGAGCGGCCGCTACCGCCTCGGCCTGCGCCTGCTCGACCTCGGGAACGCGGTGCTCGCGCGGCTCGACCTGCGCGAGGTGGCGCGCCCGCACCTCCGCGCCCTCGTCGAGGCAACGGGAGAGACGGCCACGCTCTCCGCACCGGGCGACCCCGACGCATTCACGGTGGACTTCGTCCAGAGCGCGTCGTCCGTGCAGAGCGTCGCCCGGCTCGGCCGTCCGAGCATCGCGCACGCGACGGCGACGGGGAAGGTGACGCTCGCCTACGGCGGGATCGCCCTTCCGCCGGGACGGCTCGAGCGCTTCACGGCCCGCACGAAGGTCGAGCGGGCCGAGCTCGAGGCCGAGGTCGAGCAGGTGCGCGTGCAGGGCTGGGCGCGGGCGGTGGGCGAGCGCGAGGAGGAGCTGAACGCGCTCGCAGCCCCGGTGCGCGGGAGCCGGGGCGAGCTGGCCGCGATCCTCGGCCTGCAGGGCCCCGCGTCCCGCTTCGGCGAGCGGGGGATGGCGCGCGCGCTCGATCCGCTCCTCGCCCGTGCAAGGGCGGTCTCGAACGCTTTAGGCTGGCGCGGACCGGACGAGGAGGCATCGTGAGCACGGAAGCAGGGATCATCCGCACCGCCTTCGACGCGGCCCAGCGCAAGCTGGGCGCCGACTTCATGGACTGGGAGGGCTGGTACTGGCCGAACCACTTCGGCGACCCGGCGGCCGAGCACCGCGCCGTCCGGGAGGACGTCGGCGTGTGGGACGAGTCGCCGCTTCGCAAGTGGGACTTCAGCGGCCCGGACGCCCTCGCGGCGGCCGACCGCATCTTCACGAACGACATGCTCGG
>JBOHAK010000246.1:0-2005 GCA_050697795.1 Gaiellaceae bacterium | reverse complement strand
CCGACTCGTCGTAGGCGCCGACGAAGAGGAAGACCGACCCCGCCGCAACCGGCGGCGCGAAGATGTCCTCGGGTGCGCCGTGGATCTCGCTCCAGGAGTCGGCCGCCACGTCGAGCAGAGCCGCCCGCCCGCAGTGCCACGCCAGCACGACGCCGGCGCCGACGGCGCCCTTCGGATAGCACTCCGAGAAGTCGAGCGGCAGATCGGGCAACGGCCTCCACCTGTCGTCTGCCGGGTCGTAGGCCGCGGCGCGGAGCTCGTAGTCCCACACGACGAGCTCCCGCCCGGTCCAGACCGCGGTCGACGCCTGCGGCGAGAAGGAGTAGGGAGGGAGGATCCGCCACCGGGACGTCGCGGGGTCGAAGGCTGCGCCTCGCGCGTGCTCGGTGTCCGACCAGTTGTTTCCGTCGAGGCGAGCCCCGAAGACGACCATCTCCTCGCCGGTCCAGGCGAGCGTCGCCTCGTTGAGCGCGAACGGGGCAGGCGGAAGCTCACGCCAGCGGTCCTCGCGCGGGTCGTAGGCGGCGCCGTCGACCGCCGAGGCGGCGCGGCTCGCACTTCCCCACACGATCATCTCCGTGCCCGTCCACACGGCCCCGACCGGCACGCGGGCGTCGAGGGGCGAGTCCGGGAGCGTGCGCCATTCGTCCCGTCCCGGGTCGTAGGCGGCGCCCTCTCCGACCGCCTCCGGGTCGCCGCCCCAGACGAGCACCTCGTTGCCCGTCCAGACCGCTACCGCGCCGCGCCTGGGCGAAAGAGGGCCGGCCGCCAGCGGCCGCCAATCGCCTGTCGCAGGGTCGAACGCGGCGCCGTCCCCATGGACATCGTCGCCGTACTCCGACTCGCCGCCCCAGTAGACGAGCTCCGAGCCGGTCCACGCGGCCGCCCCGCGAAAGCGGAAGAAGGGCGGCGCCGGGAGCGTGGACCACCCGACCGGGATGGACGCCTGGGCCGGCCGCGGCGCCTGCCCGGCCTCCCCGTTCCCGCACGCCGCGCTCCCGAGAAGGAGGGCGGCTGCGAGGAAGCGGACGAGGATCCCTACCACGCCTCGTCTTACGAGGAACGAGGCGAAGGAGGTCCGATCGCGCGAGGTGGGGGGACGGGGTTCCGCACGTCTCGCAGAGACGCTCGTCGCCCGCAGTGGCTCCCTTCTACGACCGTCCAGCGGAGCGACCGGTCTGCTCGGCCTTCGCCGCGTTGGCCTCCTTCACTTCCTCCCGAGCCGCGATGAATCCCATGCCGAGACGCCGGGCGACCTCGACCAGGATGCCGATGCCGACGAGGACATAGGCTGCCGTGAAGATCTCCAGCCATGGATCGGTGATCGTCAGGCTCGGGTTGAGGATGCTGGAGGTCGTCAGCGTCGCGACCGCGACGTAGAAGCCGTCGGCGATGCTCCAGTCGGCGCCGAGCGTGAACGTGATCGTGCCGACGACGATGAGCAGCGACGCCGCTCCCAGGATTCGCGCGAAGTCCTCCTCCCGGAGCGCGACCCGCAGAGCGGCCGCGAGACGCCGCATCATCATCAGCATGGAGAGCATCGTCGTGGCGATTCGCTCTCCCGGACGGCAGTCCTTCTGGCGCCCATGACCCCTGGACTCGTGCGGTTCTGGCCGAGCGCCAAGGGTGAAGATGGGGGAGGTAGGATTCGAACCTACGAAGGCTGAGCCAACGGGTTTACAGCCCGTCCCCTTTGGCCACTCGGGAACTCCCCCGCGGCGGCGTCAAGTGTAGCCGAGCGGCACCGGGGCGCTTCATCCCCCGTTCGAGCTAAAGCGGCTTCCGAGACCCCGCCGATAGCCGCTGTCGGCGTCATGAACCTCGACGAGCTGCTGGCACGCGTCATCGACGCGGGGGGAAGCGACCTTCACCTCAAGGTGAGCTCTCCCGCCATGGTCCGCGTGGACGGCGAGCTCCGGCCCGTCGAGCAGCGCCTCCTCACCGACTCCGACCTCGAGACCGTGCTCCTGCTCGTCACCGACCGCTCGCCGGCCAAGCGCGAGGG
>JBOHAK010000245.1:0-4370 GCA_050697795.1 Gaiellaceae bacterium | reverse complement strand
CCGACTCGTCGTAGGCGCCGACGAAGAGGAAGACCGACCCCGCCGCAACCGGCGGCGCGAAGATGTCCTCGGGTGCGCCGTGGATCTCGCTCCAGGAGTCGGCCGCCACGTCGAGCAGAGCCGCCCGGCCGCAATGCCACGCCAACACGACCCCGGCGCCGGCGCCCTTCGGATAGCACTCCGAGAAGTCGAGCGGCAGGTCCGGCAGCGGCCTCCACCGATCCGCCGCGGGATCGTAGGCGGCAGAGCGGAGCTCGTAGTCCCACACGACGAGCTCCCGCCCAGTCCAGACCGCGGTCGACGCCTGCGGCGAGAAGGAGTAGGGAGGGAGGATCCGCCACCGGGACGTCGCCGGGTCGAAGGCGGCCCCGCGCGCGTGCTCGGTGTCCGACCAGTTGTTGCCGTCGAGGCGAGCCCCGAAGACGACCATCTCCTCGCCGGTCCAGACGAGCGTCGCCTCGTTGAGCGCGAACGGCGCAGGCGGAAGCTCACGCCAGCGGTCCTCGCGCAGGTCGTAGGCGGCGCCGTCGACGCCGGAGGCGGCGCGGCTCGCGCTTCCCCATACGATCATCTCCGTGCCCGTCCACACGGCGCCGACGGGCACGCGGGCGTCGAGGGGCGAGTCCGGGAGCGTGCGCCATTCGTCCAGGCTCGGGTCGTAGGCCGCGCCTTCGGCGCCCGTCGTTCGATTGCCGCCCCAGACGAGCACCTCCGTCCCCGTCCAGACTGCGACCGCGCCGCTCCGGGGCGAGAGCGGACCGGCGGGGAGCGCCCGCCAGTCGCCCGTCGCAGGATCGAAGGCGGCGCCGTCGCCGTGAAGGTCGTCACCGTACTCCGACTCACCGCCCCAGTAGACGAGCTCCGACCCGGTCCAGGCAGCCGCGCCGCGATGGCGGAAGAAGGGCGGCTCGGGCAGCGTGGACCACCCGACCGGGATGGACGCCTGGGCCGGCCGCGGCGCCGGTTCGGTCTCCGCGCCTCCGCACGCCGCGCTCCCGAGAAGAAGTCCGGCGACGAGGAAGCGGGCGAGGGTCCCTACCACGCCTCGTTCTACGAAGAACGAGGCGAAGAAGGTCCGATCGCGCGAGGTGGGGGAGGTAGGATTCGAACCTACGAAGGCTGAGCCAACGGGTTTACAGCCCGTCCCCTTTGGCCACTCGGGAACTCCCCCGCGGCGGCGTCAAGTGTAGCCGAGCCGCGCGCCCGCCCTTCATCCCCCGTTCGAGCTAAAGCGGCTTCCGAGAACCCGCCGATAGCCGCTGTCGGCGTCATGAACCTCGACGAGCTGCTGGCACGCGTCATCGACGCGGGAGGAAGCGACCTTCACCTCAAGGTGAGCTCTCCCGCCATGGTCCGGGTGGACGGCGAGCTCCGGCCCGTCGAGCAGCGCCTCCTCACCGACTCCGACCTCGAGACCGTGCTCCTGCTCGTCACGGAGCGCTCGCCGGCCAAGCGCGAGAGCTTCTACGAGACGGGCGACCTCGACACGTCCTACCTGGCCGAGGGCATCGGCCGCTTCCGCGTGAACGGGTTCCGCCAGCGCGGCGCCATCTCGTTCGCCTTCCGCTTCGTGCCCAAGGAGATCCCGAGCTACGAGAAGCTCGGCCTGCCGGTGGGCGTCGGGAGGCTCGCCGAGGAGCATCGCGGCCTCGTGCTCGTGACGGGCGCGACCGGCTCGGGGAAGTCGACGAGCCTCGCCGCGATGCTCAACTGGATCAACCGCAACCGGAAGCAGCACATCGTCACGATCGAGGACCCGATCGAGTTCATCCACGACGACTGGGGCTCGATCGTGAACCAGCGCGAGGTGGGGCTCGACACGGAGTCCTTCAAGCAGGCCCTCCGCCGCGTGCTGCGCCAGGACCCCGACGTCATCCTGATCGGCGAGCTCCGCGACGAGGAGACCGCGCAGACGGCCCTCCAGGCCGCCGAGTCCGGCCACCTCGTTTTCTCGACGCTGCACACGCTCGACGCGGCCGAGACGATCGGCCGCCTGATCGAGTTCTTCCCGCCGCAGAAGCAGATGATGGTGCGCGAGATCCTCGCCGGCGTCCTGCGCGGGGTTGTGAGCCAGCGGCTCCTGCCGCGCAAGGATGGAGGCCGCGTCGCCGCCGTCGAGGTGATGGTGGTGACGGCCCGCATCGCCGACCTCATCCGCGAGCCCGAGAAGACCCACGGGATGACGGAGGCGATCGAGGAGGGCGGCTACCACCACATGCAGAGCTTCGCCCAGCACCTCGTGGAGCTGGTCGTGGACGACGTGGTCGAGCTGGAGGTCGCCGCCGCGGCGGCGACGAACCGGCACGACTTCGAGATCGCCGTCGAGCAGGCGCTCCGCCGCAAGCGCGTGGCGGAGGAGGGGACGACCGTCGCGGTCGACTTCACCAGCCTGGCCGGCGAGGAGGCTCCTCCGGAGGCCGCAGAGCCGGAAGAGGAGTCGATGCCCGGACTGCGGCTGGCGTCCTCGGAGCAATGAGGCGCCTCCTCCCGAGCATCGCGGCCGTGCTCGTGGCGGTCGGCCTTCCGGCGACGGCGGCGGGGCAGTCGTCCCTGCCGAGCCACACGGAGCCGAACGGCTCCGGCTCCATCACCGTGCCGTTCAACCTCTCGACGCCGCCGGCGCGACCGGCCGTGCGCACCTACGACCAGCTCCTCGCGCTCTGGCAGAGCGCCGGCCAGGGCTACGGCGTCCCGTGGCAGGTGCTCGCCGCGATCAACAAGATCGAGTCGAACTTCGGCCAGAACATGGGCCCGAGCTCGGCCGGCGCCCTCGGCTGGATGCAGTTCATCCCCTCGAGCTGGATGCGCTGGGGGATGGACGCGGACGGCGACGGCCTCGCCGACCCGTGGGATCCCGAGGACGCCGTCTTCGCGGCCGCGCGCTACCTCGCCGCCGCCGGGGCGCACGAGGATCTCGAGCGCGCGATCTTCGCCTACAACCACGCGCAGTGGTACGTGGACGACGTCCTCGAGCTCGCGGCGACCTTCGACGACCCGCTCGTGCCCGGCGCAGGGCAGCTCGCCTACGGCATGGCGGACGTCGAGCGCCGTCTCGGCGAGGCCCGTCAGCGGATCGTCCGCCTGCGCCGCGCGATCGACCGCCTCGAGCGCGGCGCCGCGCGAAGCGCCGACCTGCGCCTGCCGCTCGAGCGCCGCGCCGGCGATCCGACGCTCACCGACGCCGAGTTCCTGAAGGTGGAGGAGCGCCTCGCCCGCATGGACGCCTTCGACCGGACCGTGGGGGCCAAGCAGGAGAGCCTCGATGCGCGTCTGGCGACGGCCGTCGCCGACCTGGACGCGCTCGAGCAGGAGCGGGCGGGCGCGGCTCTCGCGGCCCCGGGCGTCGCAGAGGCGGGCCCCGAGGCCGTCGGCGGCTATGTCTTCCCCGTCGGCGGCGGCCCCGACGTCGTCTCCGTCGCCCACGTCCACCACGACTACCCGGCCGCCGACATCGCCGCGCCGGAGGGCACGCCCCTCTACGCGCTCGCCGACTCCACCGTGGTCGAGTCGTATCCGGACGGCAACGGGAAGTGCGGCATCGGCTTCACGATCCTCGCCGGCACGGGGGCCGTGCTCGTCTACTGCCACCTCTCGTACCTCGAGCCGCACGTCGTCCCGGGCGCCGCGCTCGCGGCCGGCGCCCCCGTCGGCCTCGTCGGCTCGACCGGAAACTCGACGGGCCCTCATCTCCACCTCGCGTTCGACCCGGCGCTCACCTACCCGCAGGAGGAGGCCTGGTTCGAGGCCTTCGCCGGCCGCGCCTTCAGCTGGCAGGACGCGCCCACGCCGACGCGCCCTCCGGTGGCCAAGCCGAGCGCCCGCCCGCGGCTCCTCGCGGCGTCGCAGAGCCCGGGCCGGGTCTTCCGGGTGGTGCGGACGCGGGTCATCCACTTCTCGCGCGGCTGATCCGATGGGCTTGACCTTCAGCGACCGAATGCCGATGGAGGAGCAATGGCGGCTCGCTTGACCGTGCTCCTTCCCCGACTCGCGGCCCTGGTCGTGATCTGGCTGCTCGCCGCCGCGAGCCTGACGTTCGCGGCCGGGAGCAAGCAGATCGCGCAGAGCCCGACGCAGGGCGGCAAGGCGAAGGAAAAGCCGACGGTGCTCGTCGTGCCCGACGTGCGCCGGCAGGCCTACGTCTTCGCCAAGGGGATCCTCCAGGACGCCGGCTTCGCCTGGCGCGTGGACGGGTCCGTGAAGGGCTACGCCGCAAATACGGTCGCCGTCCAGACCCCGGCGCCCGGCACGCGCCTCGTCGACAACGGCTCGCCGACGGTCGTCCTCCGGCTCGAGCGCAGCGGCGAGTATCCCGAGCGCGGCCTCCCCGAGAACGCCTCCTTCTACAAGGGCACGCCCGCCGTCCTCCTGAG
>JBOHAK010000244.1:0-10881 GCA_050697795.1 Gaiellaceae bacterium | reverse complement strand
CTGCTCCACGGCGACCGCAGGCCCGGCGGGAACATCGGCGCGGTCGCGCCACACGCCGGCGGGATCGGTCGCGGCCACGGTCGCGGTCGTCGCGGCGACGACGACGGCCGCCGCGATCTTGGCACTCGCGCTGCCGGCGAAGAATCCCTTGAACGCCGCCAAGAGGCCGGCAACGTCGAGCGCGTGCGCCAGGCGGAGGCGGCGGCGCTTGCCGGGGTTCTCGAGCGCGGCCGCGAGCGAACGGCGCGCGCGGAAGATGAGCGTCTCGACCGCCGACTGCGTCAGCTCGAGGCGGGCGGCGACCTCCGCGTACGAGAGGCCCTGCCACTCGCGGAGGAGGATGGCGCGCCGCTGCTGCTCGGGCAAGCTCGCGAGCGCGTCCGTCAGCCCGATGAGCTCGTCCCCGTGATACGCATGCGCGGCGACGGTCTCCTCCAGGAGCTCGACGTCCTGCACGCGCTCGAGCCGCGCGCGCCGGCCGGACGAGCGCAGGCGCGTCAGGCAGACGTTCTGGGCGATGCGGAGGAGCCAGGCGGAATCGACCTGGGGCCGGATCCCGTCCTTGAGCCCGCGGCAGGCGTTCAGGTAGGTGGCCTGGAGCGCGTCCTCGGCCTCCTCGGGCGAGCGCAGGAGGCGGAGGCAGTACCCGTAGATCCAGCCCGAGTGCTCCTGGAAGAGACGCGCGGCCGTCTCGGAGACGGCCGGCTCGAGGCGAACGGCGCTACTCGCTTCGTGCGCGACGGCCATGAGGGCATTGTCGGTGGAATCGGGTCATTGCTCAAGTCCCCGTGCGGGGGCGACGTGCATTATCACGCCACCTCGCGGCATTCGTCGACGGCGACGTCGAGCCCGCCGTCGCGGTCCTCCAGGCTCACGGTGCAAGCGTCCTCGAGCACCTTGTAGCCCGTCACGACGCCGATCCCGTGCGGCGTCGTCACGCGCCGGCCCATCCGGGGAGCGCGGTCGCGGAAGCTCTTGTACACCGGGTGCTCGAAGGCGAGGCAACAGCGCAGGCGGCCGCACAGGCCCGTGATGCGGCCCGAGCTCATGGGCAGCTCCTGCTCCTTCGCCATGCGGAGCGTGATCGGCTGCTCGTGGGACGGGTAGCGGCGGGAGCACATCTTCCCGCCGCACAGTCCGTGGTCGCCGCAGAGGCGTGCGCACTCGCGGGGGCCGACCGAGCGCAGCTCGACGCGCCGGTGGAGCCGCTCGCGGAGCGCCGTCTGGAGGCGACCGGCGTCGGGACGCTGCTCGGCCTCGTATGAGAAGACGAAGCGCGAGCCGTCGAAGACGAGCTCCGCCGCGACCGGTTTCAGCTCGACGCCTTGCTCGCGCACGACCTCCCGGAACACGCGCAGCGCCCGCCTCGCCTCCTCGCGGTTCGCCGTCGAGGTCTCCTTGTCCACCTCCGTCGCGCGCCGCACGACACGCTTGAGGTGAATCTCCGGCTCCTCGTCGAGCTCGTGATTGGCCTGCACGACGCGGCCGAGCTCGTTCCCGCGCGACGTCTGGCAGATGACCCGCTCGTTCCAGGCCAGCTCGAGGCCGCCGGGGTCGAAGGAGTACACCTTGCCGCCCGGGGAGAAGACGACGCCGACGGCGACCGTCATGTGCGGGCGCCCCCCAGCTCGCGGCGCAGCCGTACGAAGAGCGCCTCGAGCGCGAGGCCGGGCTGCACGTTGAACTCGAACGAGCGCCACACGTCGCGGACCGTCTCCGCCGCGCGCTCGGCGGCCGGGCCGCGCTCGGGGATCCCGTCGGCGGCGAGCTCCGCGAGGCGGTCGGAGTTGAGCACGGAGCCGTCCGCGCCGGCCGCGACGACCATCAGGTCGCGGTACCAGCCGGACAGGAGATCGAGCGCGTCGAGGATCTCCTCGCGCTCCGCCCCGCGGCCGGCGCGGCGGCTGCGCTGCTCGAGCTCGCGGGCCGTCTCGTCGCCGGTCGCCTCCGTCTCCGCCGCGGCCCGGGCCCTGGCGGCCCGCTCCTGGGCGAAGTCGCTCACGCGGCGCGAGGCAGTCGCTGGATCGAACGCGGGATCGCGGTAGACCGAGCGCGCCAGCTCGATGAGGCCGTCGCGGCGCTCGCCCGCCTGGGCGTCGAGCAGCCGCTCGGCCCGGTCGAGGCGCCCGGCCGCCACACGGGCGAGCGCGTCGAGCGGCTCCCCCTCCACCCCGCGGGAGGAGAGAAAGGCCTTGATGGCCCGCTGGGACAGCCGCCGGAACGGGACGAGCTGGCAGCGGGAGCGGATGGTGGGCGGCAGCAGGCCGAGCTCGTCGGCCACGAGCGCGATGACGGCGTAGGGCGGCGGCTCCTCGAGGTCCTTCAGGAGCGCGTCGGCCGCGTCCTCGTTCATGAGGTGCGCCCGCAGCACGAGGTAGACGCGGCGGTCGGACTCGAAGGGCCGCATGTGGAGGTCGCGGCGCAGGTGACGGATCGGGTCGATCCGGATCTGGTCCCCGAGCGGCTCGAGCACGTAGACGTCCGGGTGGACGCCGCGCGCGACCCGGTCCGGGTCGCGGAGGAGCTCGCCCGCGAACGCGAGCGCCGCGCGCCGCTTGCCGACCCCGCGGGGGCCGTGGAAGAGGTACGCGTGCGCCGGGCCCTCGGCGAGCGCGGCCCGCAGCAGGCGCTTCGCCTCGTCCTGCTCAGGAAAGGTCTCGAACGCGTCCATGAACGTCTCTGGCGACATCTTCCGCGTTCCGGGTCCCGTCCACCACCACGACCCGCTGGCCGAAGACGCGCGCGATCTCGCGGTAGGCCCGGTCGACCTCCTCGGCGAAGCCCGCTCCTTCCCGCTCGATCCGGTCGGGCGCGTCGCCGCGACGCGCCGCAGCCTCGGCGGGCGGGACGAGGACGAGGAACGTCCGGTCGGGGAGGATTCCGCTCGTCGCGAGCAGGTTCAGCTCGAGGACACGCTCGATGCCGAGCCCGCGCGCGAGGCCCTGGTAGGCGAGCGAGGAGTCCAGGTACCGGTCCGAGACGACGTCCGCGCCGCGGGCGAGCGCGGGGCGGATGACCTCGTCCACGAGCTGCGCGCGGGCAGCCGCGAAGAGGGCTGCCTCGGCCCACGGGGCGATGTGCTCCCCGTGGAGCAGGAGCGCCCGCACCTCCTCGCCGAGCGCCGTGCCGCCCGGCTCGCGCGTGAGCACGACCTCGCGACCCTCCTCGCGGAGCCGCTCGGCCAGGAGCCGGGCCTGCGTCGACTTGCCCGAGCCGTCCACTCCCTCGAAGCTGACGAACATGCGAGCGCCGTAGGATACGCGCGGTGCGAGCCCTCGTGACAGGCGGCGCAGGCTTCATCGGCTCGCACGTGGTCGACGCGCTCGCGGCACGCGGCGACGAGGTGCTCGTGCTCGACGACCTCTCGTCCGGCAGGCGCGAGAACGTGGCTCCCGCAGCCGAGCTCGTCGTCGCCGACATCCGTGACGAAGAGGCCGTGAACGAGGCCTTCGCGCGTCGGCGGCCCGAGGCCTGCCTCCATTTCGCCGCCCAGGCGGACGTCCGCGTCTCCGTGGCGAAGCCTGGCTTCGACTGCGAGGTGAACGTCCTCGGGACGATCTGCCTGCTGGAGGCCGCGCGCGAGCACGGCGCGCGGATCGTGTTCACCTCCACCGGCGGCGCGCTGTACGGCGAGTGCCCCGAGCCGGCGCCCGAGACCGCTCCGCGCGGCCCGCTGGCGCCGTACGGCGCCTCGAAGCTGGCCGCCGAGGAGTACCTCGCGACGTACAACCGACTCCACGGCACGGCGCACACGTCGCTCCGCCTCGGCAACGTCTACGGGCCCCGGCAGGACCCCCACGGCGAAGCCGGCGTCGTGGCGATCTTCCTCGGCCGGCTCGCGAACGGCGAGGCGCCGCACGTCTTCGGGGACGGCACCCAGGAGCGCGACTACGTCTTCGTCGCGGACGTCGTTGCGGCGACCCTGGCGGCGCTCGAGCGCCCCGCCGGCGTGTTCAACGTCGGCACCGGGACGGCGACGTCGGTCCTCGACCTGCTCGACGCATGCCTGCGGGTATCGGGGGTCGAGGTGGAGCCCGTCTTCGACCCGCCGCGCCTCGGCGAGCTGCAGCGGAGCGTCCTCGACTCCCGCCTCGCCGAGCGAGCGCTCGGCTTCACCGCGCAGACGCCGTTCGAGGACGGGATCGCTCTCACGTGGGAGTCGATTCGAGCTTGAAGGAGTGCCGGGGGACGGGCCGAACTAGGTCGGTCCCGTGGATCACTCGTCGCGACTTCCGGCTCCCCACGCCTGGCGCTCCGCGGCCTTCATCGCCGCCACCGTCGCCACGGTCGAGCTCCTCATCCTGCTCGTCGCCGGGCTCCTCCTGTTCGGCAAGTTCTTCGCCGACGAGGTCGAGAAGGCGAGCGACCCTGCCGCGGTGGCGCGGGCCGCGGTCGAGCGCCAAGTGACGACCCCGGCCGGCGGCGGCTCGGGCGAGGCGGCGGCGAAGCCGCTCCTCGACCGGCGGAAGACGTCCGTCCTCGTGCTGAACGGCAACGGCCTCGCTGGCGCGGCGGCCACCACGGCCGACCGCGTGCGCTCGCGCCACTACCTCGTGGCGGGCACCGGGAACGCGCCGCGGACGAGCTTCACGCACTCCGTCGTCATGTACCGTCCTGGGTTCCAGGGCGAGGCGAAGCGGCTCGGGCGCGACCTCCGCATCCGGCGCGTGACGCCGCTCGACGGGATGAGGATCCGGGACCTGCAGGGCGCGCACGTGGCGCTCGTCGTCGGCGGGTAGCCCACCTCGCACAGGCTACGCTGCGAGCGTGCCAAAACCCCTGCTGACATGCGCCTGCCGGCGCGAGCACGTGGAGCGCACGCCCGTCTGGTTCATGCGCCAGGCCGGCCGCTCGCTGCCCGAGTACCGCGAGGTCCGGAAGCGCTACGGGCTCTTCGAGATCTGCCGGCGGCCGGAGCTCTGCGCGGAGGTGACGCTCCAGCCAGTGCGCGCCCACGGCGTGGACGCGGCCGTGCTCTTCGCGGACATCATGCTGCCCGTCCTCGGGATGGGCGTCGAGGTGGAGCTCGTCGAAGGCGTCGGCCCGGTCGTACGCGACCCGATCGCCTCCCCGGCCGACGTCGAGCGGCTCCGGGTGCCCGAGCCGGAGGAAGCCGTCCCGTTCGTGCTCGAGACCGTGCGGATCGTCCGTGGCGAGCTCGACGACGACCGCGCTGTGGTCGGCTTCGCCGGCGGGCCCTTCACGGTGGCGGGCTACCTGATCGAGGGAAGGCCGACGCGGGACTTCGTGAGCACGAAGACGTGCATGTACGCCGCGCCCGAGGTCTGGCACGCGCTCATGGACAAGCTCGCCGATACGTTCGCCGCGTACCTGGCCGCCCAGGCGCGCTCCGGAGCGGACGTCGTGCAGCTCTTCGACTCGTGGGTCGGCGCGCTCTCGGTCGAGGACTACCGCGAGTTCGTCGCGCCCTACTCTGCGCGGATCCTGCAGGCCGTTGACGTTCCGACCATCCACTTCGGCACCGGCGCGACCCATCTGCTGCGCGACCTGAAGGCCGCCGGCGGGGACGTGATCGGCCTCGACTGGCGCGTGCCCATCGAGACCGGCTGGGATCTCGTCGGCTCCGGGCGCGGCGTGCAGGGAAACCTGGATCCCGCGCTCCTGCTGGGCCCGTGGGAGCGGGTCGAGGACGCCGCCGGGCGGATCATCGACGCGGTCGCCGGGCGGCGCGGCCACGTGTTCAACCTGGGCCACGGCGTCCTGCCGGCGACCGACCCGGCCGCCCTGCGCCGCCTCGTCGAGCTCGTCCACGAACGGAGCGCCGTCGAGGTGGGCACCTGATGGGTCGGCGCAGATTTCTCTCGCGCGGGTATCTCTCATGGGGCACCCCGGCCCACCACCCGCTTACGAGCCTAACGAGATCTTTCGCACCCGTGGCGCGCGGAATGTCCCGAAAGCGAGCCGGTCTGTGACGAAGGACGCGCGCACGGCCGTCATCCTCATGGCCTACGGGAGTCCGGAGCGGTCGGAGGACATCCCCGCCTACTTCTCGGACATCCGCGGCGGGCGCCCCGTTCGGCCCGAGGCGGTCGCGGAGCTCGCCGAGCGCTACCGGCGCATCGGGGGCTCCCCGCTGAACGAGATCACCGAGGCCCAGCGCGCCGCCCTGGAGCGGGAGCTCGGGGTTCCCGCCTTCGCCGGGATGAAGCACTGGGAGCCGTGGATCGCCGACGCGGTCGAGCAGGCGCTTGCGGGCGGGGCGGAGCGGCTCGTGGGCCTCGTCCTCGCCCCGCACTACTCGCGGCTCTCGATCGGGGGCTACCGCGAGCGGCTCGAGCAGGCGCTCGGCGGGCGCGCCGAGCTCGTCTTCGTGGAGAGTTGGCACGACCACCCCCCGTACCTCGACGCGGTCGCCGACCGCGTGCGCGGCACCGAGGCCCACGTCGTCTTCACGGCGCACAGCCTCCCCGAGCGCATCCTCGCTGAGGGAGACCCGTACCGCGACCAGCTTCTCGAGACCTCGCGTCTCGTCGCCGACCGCGCCGCTGTCGACCGCTGGTCGTTCGCGTTCCAGAGCGAGAGCCGGACGGGCGAGCCCTGGCTCGGGCCCGACATCCTCGTGGAGCTCGACGCCCTCCACGCGCAGGGAGTTCCCAAGGTGCTCGTGGCCCCGATCGGCTTCGTCTGCGACCACCTCGAGATCTTGTGGGACCTCGACGTCGCCGCACGCGAGAAGTCCGCGGAGCTCGGGCTCGAGCTCGACCGCATCGAGTCGCTGAACGCCGATCCCGCCTTCGTCCGCGGCCTCGCGGAGCTCGTGAGGAAGGCCTCCGCCGGGCGGGAGCGAATCGGAGCGCGATGAGCACGCGAAGCTGCCCCGACTGGCCCGTCCTTCTCGAGGTCGCACCCGACCTCCACTTCAAGCACTACACGCTCGCGGAGGCCCGGCTCCCCGCCGAGGTGATCGTCAACATCCCGGACGTCCCGCAGGAGGCGATCGCCATCTGCGCCGACCTCGAGCACAACGTCTACAACCCGACGCACACCGACCCGCGCGTTGCAGCAGCGCTCCAGGACACGCACTGGTACCCGCTCAAGGAGTGGGCCGAGCGGAGCCCGCGCACGTAGGGTTCGGGCGTGGGCAAGGGATACGCCGAAGGGCCGGCCGCCGAGGAGCGGTTCGCCGACCTCGAGCGCCGCGACCGCGACGACGAGCCCGCCTGGCCGCCCGAGCGCCCCGCCGTCTACGGCTCCACCGACGACGCCCCCGATCGCCACTTCATCGGCTGGCTCGACGACGTCGACCCGGACCAGCTCTTCGCGAGCGGCCAGGCCTGGGGCCTCACCGTCGTCCGCCGGCGCGAGGTCTAACCGCGCCGCACCACCAGACGTCGGTCCGGTACCGGAGCTCCACGACCTCCCGCCCCCGCGTCGCCGGGTCGCGCGCGAGCAGGGCGCGGACGCGGGCGAGGACGGCCGCGCGGTCGCTCTCGGTGAGCGCCGCAACGAAGCTGACCGAGGCGACACGCGCCACGACCGCTTCGGGCTCGAGCCGGTGGACGTGCCTGAACTCCTCGTGGCGGAGCGGGGAGAAAAGCGCCGTTCGCGCGAACGCATCCCGCCACGCGCCCGACCGGTAGCGGGGCGCGGCGCCGCGATGCGGCTCCATGATCGCCGTGAGCTCCGCCACCCAGCGCACGGACTCGTCGCGCACGTTCCACAGGAGCGCCAGGCGCCCGGCCGGCCGAAGGACCCGGTGGATCTCCGCGAGGGCCTCGTCGCCGCGAAACCAGTGGAACGCCGAGCCGGCGACGACCGCGTCCGCCGAGTCGTCCGGCAAGGGGATGTCCTCGGCCGTCCCCGCGAGCGCCGTCACCTCCGGCAGGGCCCGCGAGAGCGCCGCCCGCATCTGCTCGACGGGCTCGACCGCGACGAGCTCCGCGCCGGTCGCCACGAGCAGGCGCGTGAGCTTGCCCGTCCCGGCCGCGAGATCGAGGACGGCGCGCCCGGGGGCGACTCCCAGCACGTCGCACAGGCGCTCGACGGCCGCGGGCGGATAGCCGGGCCGGCCGCGCTCGTAGGCACCGGCCGCCTGCGCGAACCCGCGCGCGGCCGCCTCGTGGATCACCCGGCGAGCTTGCGGAGCGCGTAGAGCAGGATCCCGCCGTGGCGGAAGTACTCGCGCTCGCGCGGCGTGTCGAGGCGCACCCGGGCGCGGAAGACGACCGGCTCGCCCCCTCCGTCCGGCTGCGCCGTGACGCTCACCTCGCGGGCCTCGCCGCCCGTGAGCCCCTCGATGGAGAACTGCTCGTGGCCGGTGAGCCCGAGGCTCTCGGCGTTCTCGCCGTCCTCGTACTGGAGCGGCGCGATGCCCATCCCGATCAGGTTCGAGCGGTGGATCCGCTCGTAGCTCTCGGCGATGACGGCGCGGACGCCGAGCAGGTTCGGGCCCTTCGCCGCCCAGTCGCGCGACGAGCCTGACCCGTATTCTTTTCCGGCGAGGACGACGAGCGGCACGCCCTCGGCGCGGTAGCGCTCGGCCGTGTCGAAGATCGTCCCCTCCCCGCCGTCCGGCAGGTGGGTCGTCCACGTGCCCTCGCTCTCGGGGACGAGCAGGTTGCGCAGGCGCACGTTGGCGAACGTCCCGCGCACCATCACCTCGTGGTTCCCGCGGCGTGAGCCGTACGAGTTGAAGTCGCGGCGCTCGACGCCGTGGTCGATCAGGTACTGCCCCGCCGGGCTGTCCTGCCGGATCGCCCCGGCCGGGGAGATGTGGTCGGTCGTGACGCTGTCGCCGACCATCACGAGGCAGCGCGCGCCGACGACGTCCTCGACGGGCGCCGGCTCCGCGCCCATGCCGTCGAAGTAGGGTGGCCGGCGCACGTAGGTCGACTCGTCGTCCCAGGCGAAGAGGTCGCCCTCCGGGACGTCGAGCGCGGCCCAGTTCTCGTCCCCCGTGAACACGTCGGCGTACGTGCGCGTGTACATCTCCTCCGAGATCGCAGTGGCGATCGTGTCCTTCACCTGCTCCGGCGTCGGCCAGAGGTCGCGGAGGAAGACGTCGCCGCCCTCGTCGTCCTGCCCCAGCGGCTCGGTCGTCAGGTCGAGGTCGACGCGGCCGGCAAGCGCGTAGGCGATGACGAGCGGCGGGGAGGCGAGGTAGTTCGCCTTCACCTCCGGGTGGATGCGCGCCTCGAAGTTGCGGTTCCCGGAGAGGACGGAGCAGACGACGAGGTCGCCCTCCTCGACGGCCGCGGAGATCTCGTCCGGCAGCGGCCCCGAGTTCCCGATGCACGTCGTGCAGCCGTAGCCGACCGTGTGGAAGCCGAGCTCCTCCAGAAACGGCGTCAGGCCCGCCTTGTCGTAGTACTCGGTGACGACCTTCGAGCCGGGCGCGAGGCTCGACTTCACCCACGGCTTGCGGGCGAGCCCGCGCTCGACGGCGTTCTTCGCGAGGAGCCCGGCGGCCACCATGACCGAGGGGTTGGAGGTGTTCGTGCAGCTTGTGATCGCCGCGATGACGACGCAGCCGTGCTCGAGGTCGAAGGACTCGCCGCCCAGCGAGACGGGGACGGTCGTCCGCTCGCGCACCGCCGTGGCGACCGGGACGGGCAAGGACGCCGGCTCCTTCATGGCCTCATGGCCCGGCTCGGTGAAATCGGGTGGATCGCTGGCGGGGAACGAGTCCGCGATCGCCTTGTCGGACGAGCCGTTCTGGTACGGCACGCCGAACGTCGAGAGCGAGTCGAGGAAGGACGCCTTCGCCTCGGTGAGCGGCACGCGGTCTTGCGGCCGCCTCGGCCCGGCGAGGCTCGGCTCGACGTCGCCCAGGTCGAGGTCGACGACCTGCGAGTACTCGGGCTCGTGGTCCGGGTCGTGGAAGAGCCCCTGCAGCCGGCAGTACGCCTCGACGAGCTCGACGTGCTCCTCGCTCCGGCCGGTCAGGCGGAGGTAGCGGAGCGTTTCCTCGTCGACGGGGAAGAACCCGCACGTCGCGCCGTACTCCGGCGACATGTTCCCGATCGTCGCGCGATCGGCGAGCGGGAGCCCGACGAGCCCTTGCCCGAAGTACTCCACGAACTTCCCGACCACCCCGAGGTTGCGCAGTATCTGCGTGACGGCGAGGACGAGGTCGGTCGCCGTCGCGCCCTCCGGGAGCCGGCCGGAGAGCCGGAAGCCGACCACCTGCGGCAGGAGCATCGAGACGGGCTCGCCGAGCAGCACAGCCTCGGCCTCGATCCCACCGACGCCCCAGCCGAGGACGCCGAGGCCGTTCACCATCGTCGTGTGCGAGTCGGTGCCGACGAGCGTGTCGGGGAACGCCCAGAGACGCCCGTCCTCCTCCCGCACCTCGACGACGCGGGCGAGGTACTCGAGGTTCACCTGGTGGACGATGCCCGTGTTGGGCGGGACGACCTTGAAGTTGCCGAAGGCCGTCTGGCCCCAGCGCAGGAAGGCGTAGCGCTCGCGGTTCCGCTCGAATTCCCGCTCGTTGTTTCGGTGGAGCGCGAAGCGGGAGCCGAACTCGTCCACCTGCACGGAGTGGTCGATGACCAGCTCGGCCGGGATGAGCGGGTTGATGGCGGCCGGGTCCCCGCCGAGGGGGACCATCGCCTCGCGCATGGCGGCCAGGTCCACGATGGCCGGGACGCCGGTGAAGTCCTGGAGGAGCACGCGCGCCGGGCGGAAGGAGATCTCGTGCTCGGGCTCGGCGTGCGCCTGCCAGCCGCCGACGGCGCGTACCTCGTCGGCGCTTCCGATCCCGCGCGCCTCGGCCCGCAGGACGTTCTCGAGCAGGACGCGCTGCGTGTACGGGAGCCGGGCGACGTCGACCTCGCCGGCGAGTGCGTCGAGCCGGGCGACGGTGAGCGACCGCCCGCCCGCGTCGATCTGCCCGAGTGCTCCGAAGCTGTTCGCCAT
>JBOHAK010000243.1:0-2593 GCA_050697795.1 Gaiellaceae bacterium | reverse complement strand
GGCGGCAAGAAGTCGGGCTCCGGCGGCAGCTCGTCCCAGGGCGGCACGACCGCGCAGAAGAACGCTGCCGGCCGCAAGGGCGGCAAGACGACCGCCAGGAAGAGCTAGCGGCACCGGACGGTCGGGCCGGGGAACCGGTCCGAGCGCCGGTTCCCCGTACCCGCCGTGTCGCTCGCTAGCCCAGGCGGCGCTCGCAGCTGGCGAAGGTGTCCCGACCGGGGCCGCCGTTGCACCTGTCGCGACCGAGCCCGCCGTTGAGGGCATCACCGCCGGGCCCGCCGAGCAGGAGGTCGCCAGCGGCGCCGCCGAGCAGGCGGTCGCGTCCCAGCCCGCCGCGGAGGACGTCGGACCCAAGTCCGCCCACGAGCCGGTCGGCCCCCACGCCGCCGCGCAGGTCGTCGTCTCCGCTGCCTCCGAGCAGAAGGTCGCTTCCGCCTCGGCCGACGAGGATGTCCCTTCCACCGAGGCCGCACATGATGTCGTTGGCCCCGGTGCCGAAGAGGACGTTAGCCCCCGACGTGCCGACCACGTCGTTGCGCGGGTCGCCTGCGTGGCCCGGGCACTCCTGCTGCACCTTCCCGAGCCTCACGTCGTGCCCGAAGAAACAGCTGTTCGCGCACGAGTCGGCGGCGGTGATGTCCGCGTCGCTGTTGAGGTCGACGAGCCCGTTGTCGGCCGTATTGGGTGGGCTTGCGAAGCCGCACTCGTTTGCTCCCGGATTCCCGAGCGTGTCCGCTCCGTCCGTGGCATCGCCGAGGCCCGCGTCGACTGTGCGGCCGACGAGCCCGAAGTGACAGTCGTCGCCGTTGATCTGCTCGTCGCCGTTCGCGTCGACCCGGCCGTCGATCGCCGACCAGGCGAAGTCGGAGGCGCCGATGTCGGGGTTGTCCGGATCCGCGGCGTTGAACACGGTGGGCAGGCGCCCGTTCGCGGTCTGGAAGACACCGTTCTGGACCTCGATCGTGATGCCGTCCGCAGTGCCGTCATATCCGACGAGCGAGCAGTCGTCCGCGGCGTCGATCGTCTCGTCGCCCGGGTCGCCGGCGTTGGCTATGGGCCCCCAGGCATCGCAGTCGAGCTTGCCGTCGATGATGTGTGTGCCGCCGTAGAACGCGTTGGCGTCGTCTCGGCCGTTCACGACGCGGTTGCCGTTTAGATCCGCCCCGCCGGACACGATGGTCGGCGAGAAACCCCCCATCAATGGGCCGGCTGCAGCAGGGGCGACCAGGATGAGCTGGGCGCAGAACCCCAGCACCGAAAGGGCGCTCAGAACCGCCAATCGGCGGCGGATCGTGCCCCGACCTACGGCCAAGCGGATCACAGCCATGAACCGCTCCTTTCGCTCGACGCCGCAGGGACAGGCCAGCGTTCAGCGGCAAGCGCGAGCAGGCAGGAGCGGCCGCAGCCGAACAACCGGATGCCTGTCGCAGTGCATGCGAACGGTCGCCTCCCGACGGCGTGGATTGGAACCGAGCCCGAGCGTACGACCTCGAGTACTTAGTGTCAAGCGTCGCCAGGGTCGGAGAGGACTTGGGCGACTAGACTCCGACTTGGCCGGCGGTTCGCCTCCCTGGATTGGAACCTAGGGTCGTCTCCGCCGGCCCTCTTCCTTTATCTGGGCGCGGGTGTTGATGTTCACGAGCAGCGTCTCGTCGCACTCGACGACCCTGGTGTCGAGCCCCCCGAGCGCCTCGTGGAGCGCCAGCGCCCCGGCCGCGATGCGCCGCTCCAGAACGGGGAGCGCGGTGCGGCGGTAGGCGCCCGGGAGCGGGCCGGTCTGCGGGACGGCGGCGTCCACGCTCTCCACAGCCGTGGCAAGCGACCGGAGGAGCGCGGGCGTCACGTGCGGCATGTCGGTGGGCAGGACGACGCAGACCTCCGCACCGGATTGGCGCAGCCCCGCTGCGACGCCGACGATCGGTGCGCGCACATCGCTCCCGTCGTCCACGACGGGGAAGGGAAGAGCGACCCCATCTGTTGACTTTCCGACGACGAGTACGCGGCCGAAGGCCTCGGCGAGAGCACGGTGGGCCCGCTCGGCGAGGGTCTCGCCCTCGTAGACGGCGAGCGCCTTCGGCGATCCGAACCGGCGACTGGCGCCGCCGACGAGGAGGACGCCGGCTACCTCGTCCCGACCGCGTACCACGCGCGCGCGCTCAGCTCGAAGCCGCCTTCAGGTGCGCCGACGCGGCGCCCGTACTCCGCCCGCAACTCCTCGCGCCGTCCCTCGTCGAGGGAGGCCGTGTAGGCGCCCGACGGCGCCACCCCGACGGTGAACGGCTCCCAGAGGTCGTCGAAGCTCTCGTACGCCGCGGACACGATGACGTCCCCGGCCCTCACGTCGAGCAGACCGGCGCGCCGCCAGAGCGCCCCGAGCTCGCCCTCGCGCGCGAACGGCATCCGCGTCCGCTCGTCGACGGCGGCGACGCCGTCCGCGTCGAGCGCGGCGGCCGCGTCCCAGAACGCGCGCAGGAGCGTCATCTCCCCCGGGTAGTCCCACACGCAGGCGGCCACCACGCCGCCGGGGCGGGTCACGCGGCGCATCTCCGCCACGCCCGTCTCCGGGTCCGCCATGAAGTTGACGACGAGCTGG